>NZ_NIZW01000019.1 GCF_002727185.1 Rhodopirellula bahusiensis | reverse complement strand
CGCACGGACGAAAGCACGAGCTTGGCGGGAGGACTTCAACACACGCCGCCCGCACAGTTCGCTTGGCTACCTGACCCCAACGGAGTTCGCGGTTCGCAGTGCTGCTTCCGTTCGGCCTACGGCCTCACTCCAGCAGCACTGCGAATCACTGATCCCAATTCCCCAACCCAATCTTTCATAACGCCTGGTACAGAAAATGGGGGCATCCCACTGGCTCAATCGAGGGAGCCCGAATCCAGAGGGCGCCACCGACCACCGTGTCGCAACGCTTGGCGAGCAATCGAGCCCCAAATCCCCGCTTCGTCTCAAACGTTGGTTTCCCGGCCCATTTAATCGCCGCGGGGACTGGTTTGGCCACGGCGAGCGGCTTAATTTGGCCTCTGTCAGCTCCTCCATCACCCCTTCCTCGCTGACGTCCACTGGGCCTTTTGCCCGTCCGTGCCAATCCAACGGAACCTGCTTGATGTCGACATCCGATTCGGAACCTTCCACCTACAACGATCGCCCCCAAGCGACCACGGGAATGCCCCCCGGCATTCCCTACATCATCGGCAACGAAGCCGCCGAGCGATTCAGTTTCTACGGCATGAAGGCCATCCTGACCGTTTTCATGGTCGACTACCTGCACTGGATGAGCAGCTCGTCCACCGCACAAGGCATGAGCAATGCTGAGGCGACCGAGCACTATCACACGTTCACCGCCGCGGCGTACTTCTTTCCCGTGATCGGTGCATTGCTGTCGGACATCTTCCTGGGGAAGTATCGAACGATCCTCTACCTTTCGATCGTCTACTGCATCGGCCACGGTGCTCTCGCATTGATGGGCTCGCCACCGTTGTCCGCGGGCATGTGGTTGTTCGCCGGCTTGCTGCTGATCTCGATCGGCTCGGGAGGAATCAAACCCTGCGTCTCAGCTCACGTCGGGGATCAGTTCGGTAAATCGAACTCCCACATGCTGACGAAGGTGTACCAGTGGTTCTACTTCAGCATCAACTTCGGCTCGTTCATCTCGACGTTGCTGACACCTTGGGTCCTGGAACACTACGGTCCCCATTGGGCCTTCGGCATCCCCGGTGTGCTGATGGCAATCGCGACATTCCTGTTTTGGATGGGACGCCACAAGTTCGTTCACATTCGGCCAGGCGGCTATCGCTTCTTGCAGGAACTTCTCTCGTGGGAAAAGTTCTCTTCGATCCCCAAGCTGATGATCATCTTCTCGTTCGTAGCCGTGTTCTGGGCTTTGTTTGATCAAACAGGTTCCTCGTGGGTCCTTCAAGCCAAAAACTTGAATCGAGAATGGCTTGGCTACACATGGCTGGAATCACAAATCCAGGCGATCAATCCGATCTTGGTTCTGACTTTGATCCCGCTGTTCCAATTCTTGATCTACCCCGCAATCGATCGAGTGTTCCCGCTGACGCCCATCCGCAAGATCAGCCTCGGTTTGTTCGTCATGATCGGTGGATTCGCAATCGTGGCTTTGGTTCAAGAGCGAGTGGACGCCGGAAGCCAACCTTCAATCGGCTGGCAGTTTCTCGCTTACGCGGTTTTGACCGCATCGGAAGTGATGGTCTCGATCACTTGCCTGGAGTTCGCCTACACCCAGGCCCCGAAAACGATGAAGTCCATCGTGATGGCTGTGTTCCTGTTCTCAGTCTCAATGGGCAACGTGTTCACCGCCACGGTCAACCGCTACATCCAAACCCCCGCCGCTGCATCACTCGCGGCAGACATCGACTTGGAAAGCGACGCAAAGCAAACATTCGACAACGGCAGTTTCGTTGGCGAACTTCAAAACGATGACCCAGCGGCTCCGAAGCTGGCCCTACTGGGACCTGACAACAAACTGGGCACGCAAGACGATGCGACTCTTTTGCTGAACGAAGATGGCAAGTTGGATTCGATCGAAAACGCCTCTCTCGAAAGCTTCAATGCTGTCGCAGAAAAGATCGAAGCGTTCTTCCTGGATCAAACTGGCGACGACTCCACGAGAGCCTTCCCGAGCGTTGAGGAAGCTCAATCGCTACTTACCGACGCCAACGATGCGTTCGGCAATCCGATCACCTACAAATTACTGTCGCGAGACCAGTACCAACTCGTCTCTGCGGGTGCCGATGGTGTGAATGACACTCAGTGGGACGAGACATTGACGGGAACGGTTGACCGAGCCAACACTTCGGAGACCGCCGACACGGATGCCCTGACTTTCAACTGGCTCGAACGCCAAAAGATCGCGATCGAATCGGAAGGCGATTCCGGCCAAGCCGAAGTCGTCAAACGCAAGTTGATCAGCGAACGTGGAGGCGGCGACGAAACCAAACTTTCGCGCGACTACGCGATCGGTGGACGCACACTGCTCGAAGGTGCCGCTTACTTCTGGTTTTGGACCACCTGCATCTTCGTCACCGCAATCCTGTTCGTCCCTGTTGGCTATCTCTACAAAGAGAAAACCTACATCCAAGACGAAGATGATGCTGAACACGCTGCTGAAGCAATCGCTGACGAATCGATCTCAACTTGAGGTTGCACCACCAGCGACGTTATTGCTGAACAACACTCGCCATGGTTCATTCCGATGAACCGTGGCGGAGAGATGTTTGGCAATCACTCCACGCCGCGCCGCGACTCCAGCTCTTGAAAAATTTCGCGAAGGCGTTGTACCGACGCGGGTTTTGTGATGTGCCTGTCAAAGCCCGCTTCCATCGCCATCCGAATGTCTTCCGGCTGCCCGTTACCTGTCATCGCAATCAGCATGCTGGAATCCAGTTCCGACAAACTCCGGAACCTTCGAGCCAACTCGTAGCCGTCCATTCCCGGCATGCAGATGTCGGAAAAGACGATGTCGGGCTGCAATTCTCGAGCCCGCTCGATGCCTTCGGGAGCACTGGAAGCTGAGTTCACCTCGTGCCCCATCGCACCGACCAGCATCGTGAACATCTTCGCGATCGCCGGAACGTCATCGACGACAAGCACCCGGTATCGTCGCTTCGGCCCCTCTTCTTCAGCGACAGTCTTTTCCTCCTTCGGCTTGGAATCCAACCGAGGCAAATGGATCTGAAATTCGCTCCCGGTCGACGCGCCATCGGTGTCCATCAATAGAACCTTGCCATCGTGCAGTTCGATCAATTGCTTGACCAACGTCAAACCGATGCCGAGCCCTCCGCGACTGTCCTTCAAAGTGTCTTCCACTTGCGTGAACATCTCAAAGATGCCCGTCCGATGCTCCGGCGGGATACCAACGCCATTGTCCTTGACCGTGATTTGCACCTGGCCCTTGGAATGACCGCAAGAGATTTCGATGCGGCCGTTCCGTGGCGTGTACTTGCACGCGTTGTTGAGCAGATTGGTCACCACCTGCGTCAGTCGCACATAGTCGCCATAAACAAACAACGATTCCTCGGGATCAGATCGTCGAATCAGTTCATGTCCCATCTCGCTGCACAACGAGTCCACCGCTCGACAGGAGTTGGCAACGACTTCATGAATCGAAACCGTCTCACGCTGCAAACCAATCCGACCACGGGTGATTCGCGAAACATCCATCAAGTCATCGATCAATCGCACCAACTGGCGGACTTGGCTATCCAAAACAGTGCTGATCTCATGGACCTGACCGGGGTCCTCCGCCGCGAAACGCAGCAAGTCGACTGCGTTGCCAATGGGCGTCAACGGATTGCGTAGTTCATGCGCCAGCAATGCAAGAAAACGATCCTTGCGTTCATCCATCTCGCTCAACAACGCCTTTTCAATCTTCAATTCGCGAAACAGCCGTTCGCGTTCGAGTGTGCCCGCGTGCGACTGCGAGACATCATCGATGATCAGCAAAATCCGATCCGAATACCCGTCGTGTCGATGCAACGAAACGGCGGAAACGTTGACATGCACGGTTCGCTTTTCGCCATTGGCATCCTCACCCTTGGCGCGATAAGTGTCCACGCATCGGAACACACTTCCGTCGCCCACCGCGTCGCAAATCCGCTGGCACTCGTCGAGCTTGTGTTCGGAGATGATCGGCAGGGGATAACCGAGCACCTCAGCGCTGGTCCAGCCGAAGATGGCTTCGGAAGCATCGTTCCAAAGCTCCACCCGACCATCCGTATCAATGACAATGACCGACAGCGGCGATGCTTGGATCATCGTTTGGAACATGCGAGCATGATCACGTTCACGCTCCGCCGCCGCGATCAATTCGATTTCTGACTCGACCGACGCCGAAAGCTCACGCAGCGTTTCGAGTTCGTCTTCGGTCCACTCTCGCGGAACAACATCGACAACGCAAAGCGTACCGAGCACTTCACCCGATCGTGTTCGGATGGGAAAGCCGGCGTAAGAAACGATCCCGTACTCTTCGATCGCCGGATGCGAAACGACTCGAGGATCCACGCGAGCGTCTTGGATCAGGAAACGCTTCCCCGCCCGCACCGTCAACTTGCAGAACGAGTGGCTCAGCGGCGATCCTCGCAGCGTCGCAAGTGGTTCCGGTAACCCAACGCAGCTCTTGAAGAACTGCCGATCTTCCTCGATCAGGGTGACCACCGAGGCGGGGCATTTCAGCAATCGGGCCGCCAACCGAGTGATCCGATCGAACGATTCTTCGGCAGGACTGTCCACCAACGACAGACTTCGCAAGGCCTTCAGTCTCAGTGGATCTGTGATCGGGTCATCGGTTCGATTCATCGATGCTTTCGCGGCAATTCGCAATGTCGTTTGACAAAAAAAGGGGGACGGTTCAAAGACACGCCCCCCAAAATTCATACCGCATCGATTTTAGCTGGGTCCCTCCGCTTTGTCGCGGGGCAACCTTGAGTCACCCCACGGAACGGAGAAATTGACTATTCCCCGCCACTTGGCGTCCAGCAGCCGCCATCACCCATGGCGGGCGGCCAACGATTCAGCCACTTTCAATCTCTCACTCAAGGACTCGGCAGCGAAAAGCCTTCGGGCAGGAAAGTGACCTCGCGATCATTGGCAACCTTTGGCCCCTCGGTGCTGCGTCCGGTTTCGACGTACTCGTTGAGCAACACCAGCAACGAATCCACAACTTCTGGATTCTCCTTTGCGACGTTGTTCTTCTCGGCGGGATCCGCCTCCAGGTCAAATAACTGCATCGGCGGAAGTCCTTGCAGCTTTGCCTTCGGTTCCCGAGGGTTGCTCCAGCCGCCGCTGCCGTGCGACAAGCACAGCTTCCACTTGCCACGACGAATCGCGAAAAAACCGCCAATGCTGTGGCTGACCAAAGCTTCGCGTTCCGACGCGTCATCCCCACCAAAGACGCCGGTCAAATCGAATCCATCTTCGCCACCCGTCGCTTCACGTGTTTGATTGGTGATTGACTGCAGCGTCGTGTACACGTCGGTCAAACAGGCGACCGCGTTGGTCGTTTTCCCCTCGACGACCTTTCCCGGCCACCGCACGATGAACGGAACGCGGTGACCACCTTCGTAGATATCCGCTTTGTGCCCGCGATATTTTCCACTTGGATCGTGACCGTGCTTTGCCAGCTCACCAAAGTTGGCTTCCGGCGAACAACCGTTGTCGCTAGTGAAGATCACCAGAGTGTTCTCATCGATGCCCGCTTTCGCAACCGCATCGAGCAGTTGCCCCATGTGGTGATCCATCTGCATCACAAAGTCCGCGTAGGGGTTCATCCCACTGGCGTCTTTAAATGGCGGCACCGGAACGATCGGCGTGTGAGGAGCAGGAAGTGGCAAGTACAAGAAAAACGGTTTGTCTTCTTTCACACGTTCTTCCACGTAAGCAATCGACTTGTCGAACAAGTGCGGCAGCACTTGCTCGATTTCAAAGTCATCTCCAATCGGCCCGTTGCGATACCAACCATAGGGATTCTGTTTCTTCGTCACGCCTTCTTTTCGAGTCGGCACGCTGGTTGGCCTTCCGGTATCGACCCAAACATACGGTGGCATGTCCAACGATCCGCAGTGACCGTAGTACTGATCAAACCCATTGCTGTCTGGGCCGTTCAACACGGGCTTGGTGAAGTCAATCTCTTTCCCATTCTTGTGCCAATCCCAACCAAGGTGCCACTTGCCAATCATCGCCGTGTGATACCCGGCATCTTGCAACAAGTGGCCCAAGGTCGCACGGTCAGCGGGGATCAAGTGCTCACTCGTCCCACTCAAAACACCCTTGGCCAACCGAGACCGCCAGTTGTAGCGACCGGTCAACAAACCATAGCGTGTCGGTGTGCAAACCGAACTTGGCGTGTGAGCGTCCAGGAAAGTCAAACCTTCCTCGGCCATCTGCTGCAATCGCGGTGTTTTGATTTTGCAATCAGGATTGGTCGGTGAGACATCGCCGATGCCCAGGTCATCCGCCATCACCAAAATGATGTTCGGACGTGTTGCGGAATCATCCGCGTGAACAGGCGTCGCTTCGACAGCCATCAAAAAAGGAAGAGCAACAACCGTGGAAACAACGAACCATCGCAACCAATTCATCTGCAGCCAATCAATCAGAGTGTAGAGGGGAGAGGGGGATCGCACATTCTAGACACGAAGCTTTCCGATGCGAAAAGCTTCTCGTGAAATCCCGCGTGGCCCCTCAGGCTACCAAAGAAATGACTCGTTCATGTGCGAGGCAAGCACGACATCTTCGCTGACCTCGACCAGCTCGTTGATTGCGACACTCGCACAATCAAATGCGGCAAACAGACGCCGCATGGCAAGCCACCTCGCTCAAGCCACCGGGTCATAGAGAGGCGAACTCTTGATTTGCTCTTTGGTCAAACCCACCGTGACGGTCGCCTCCGACCAAGAGATCTCTTGGATCTGGTCTCGACCGAGCAACACCTTTTTGCCAGGCCACCAATTCCGAGTATCAACGATCAACTGTTGAATGGACCAGTTCACGTCATCGATCACCATTCCTCCCACGTGACCGACGTGATCGTCCGTGCCTTGGATGGAATAGCCCGACACTTCGTCAAAGCTACGAAGATGGTTCCGTTTGATGTCATCGTTCTCGACTTGGTCCATCGGCATCAAGCCTGCTGCCAAGGGCATCGGCGTGTATCCACTGCCGGCCAATGTCGCCCCCGCGGGTCCCCAATAATACGGCACGTCAAAGTGTTGATATAGCTCGATCTCCATTTGACGCGACACAGGACGATCGGACTCCACCGAAGGACTGTCTTTGACCTGCTGACTGGTCAACGGCACGGAGGCACTCGACGCCGCCCAATCCGCATTCTGAACCTTCATCGGAGGAAACAAGACCTGACGGCCCGGAAGCCAATGTCCCGTATCAACTACCAAGTGCCTGACAACCCAAGTCTCGTCATCAAACAGCAGGTCACAAACCGAACCCACACTTCGGTCAGTTCCTAGCAGCTCGGTCCCCAACATCGTCTCAGTCGAAATCAACATTGCATTTCCCCTTCACATCCAAGTCACTTGATGCAGCTTACGAGTTTGGATCTTTGATACGAAACTCGATGGTGCAAACAATGTTCCGAAGGCAGCGGAATGCTGTCTAACGATACCGCTGCGAAACGACGCGAAACTCAAAGTAACGTTTTGCCGGAACGCATTCGAAAACGGTGCGAGCAATCTCGCCGACCGATTCGTGGCCAGCCTTCACCGCGTGACGATGCTCCAAAGTTGCCAGATGCGTTTCCAAATCCTCCGGGATCAACTTCAGAACATGTCGATCGTGAGTGGACACGCCCGCTTGTGCGAGCAAGCGTTCTTCAAAACGTTGCAATGGACTGCGATGTGTCCAGACGAAATACAACCGCTTCTCTTCTTCGGAATCCGCCAAGTATCGCGATTGGGGGTTCAGCGAAAATTGGTTCACCAAATCAACGCCAGCTCGACCGCCGCCGACGACGCCCAACTCGATTTGAAAGTGGTCGAGCTGCTTGGCATATTCTCGCAGGTTTTTTGCCTTCCAATCAATCTGCCACCTTTCAAACCGTGGAACGATATCGCCACTGGTATCGTCGGGCCCGCCAGATCCAATTTTGTCACTGGCACCCGCCGTATCGCCTCCCGCCGGTTCGGTGGCGGGTTCGTTCATCGCCACTTGCTTGGCTGCCGCGACCAATGACTGCACCGATGTTTCTAAGTCCTCCGTCATCAATGCCACCACTTCCTGATCAGCCGGCGTATCGAATGGGGCAGCGACGATTGAACCGCCACCAAGCGAGACACGTGTGATCTCCGCCACCGGCTCGGTCAAGACAACTTCGTCTTGCGGCAGCAGCATCCACAGCAGGAACAAGACGCCCACCACACTGGTCAGCATCAGCAAGACCGCCATCAAGAACGACGTCACCGCATCAAACCAACTCGTTTGCATCTTTGACGAGACGCGTGGCGGTTCAGAATCGACATCCCCTCGATGCGACATATCGGGCTTGTACATAGCGACCTTTCCGAGATAAGTGGTTCCGGCGACGGAAGGTGGAAATCAACTCCCTAAGTCCTTCATCCTAGCGGAATCGGATTCAGCGATGGTCAAAAGTCATCGCTCGCAATTCGCGGGCGTTCTTTGCTGTCTCTCTTTCAACGATGGCTTCTCGATCTTTTTTCAATCCCGGCTCGCAACGACCTACCTTTTGCTTGCATCATTGCTATTCAGCAGTGTCGCCGGATGGGTTCACGTCGGTTGCTGCAGCTGCTCATCGAGCGGATTGGTAAGCGATAGTTCGGTTTCTTCCGAGCAAGCACAGCCCGCCAAATCGTGCTATTGCCACCATCACTGCGACATCACGACATCCGAGGATGAATCGTCCGATCATCATGCTCCGTCAAGGACCTCAACTTCAGCATCGCTGCTTCTCTCGCGGTGCTGGGCGTCTTCGGCTTGATTGGGGTCGTTTTGCGAACTATGAAAATCGACGAAGCGTGGCAAATTCGTACCGCCGAGTCTCATTCGTTTGCTTCCTCCCTGACTTCAGAAGACGCCAAACCCCGATCGGGGCTGGATTTGGTCGTTCCTCCGGGCATCATCGGAGCGACCATGCTGGCGGGCTTGGTCGCGATGAGCGTTGTCGCCTGTTTCGCCTACTACCATCCGCGGAAGAATGCTTGGACGAAATTAGCATGGCGAGGGCCGAGTGTTTGTCAGCAGCCAACAGCGGTCACGCCGAACACGCTTTGTATTGGCTGCCCGTTTGAGAGGACTGGAGCCGTCGAATGGAAGTCGGCACATTCATCCGCACCGGCCAGATCCGTCCCTACCAGCGAATGCAGGGCTATCTGATCCGCAAGAAACTGGAATTTCTCGAGCACGAACTCGAACATGCCCCATTCGAAGTAGAAGAGACGCAGAAAGTTGTCCGAGACATCCTCGGAACAAACTCTGGTTGGGTCCGCTCCTTCCGCGTCGAGGAATGACGGTCATCACTCGAGACTCGTTTGAATGACACTCTTTCAAGAGTGCTTTGGTCTCGTCGTGCAAAATGCAAAAGCGTCAACTCGACGGAAGCCTACAGAAAGCTGGGGATCCCCCAACACCAATCTGCGGAAACCATCCGGGGCGAGATTCTTTGCTCGCTCTCCCCTCACGCGACAACTCAAAAACCGCGCACCGGCGTTGCCAGCAATCGTCGGACGTTGACGTCTTGTGAATTCTGCCCTGGAACCAATCCTTCCGTATCGCGCTGAGCCGGATCGGCTCCTTTGGCCAGCAGCAACTTGATCAACGGCACATTTTCGCTGTCGGCGGCGATGTGCAATGGAGTTGTTCCGAATAAGTTCTTCTTGTTCGGGTCAGCACCAGCATCGAGCAGCAATCGACAGTTTTCGATGCTGCTTCCCGATGCGGCGAAGTGAAGTGGCGTCGTTCGCCAACCCGGACATTCCAAGTTGATGTCTTTGAGCTTCGGGATCAGGCCACGCAATTCCTTCTCCTTGCCGAGTCCAGCTGCCACGTGCGCCGGATATTTTGTTTGAGCACCATGATGGATCAACAAATCAGCAATCTCTTTGAATCCGTTGTACGCAGCCTCTTCGATCGCCGTTCCCCCGAACTTGTCCTTGGCTTTCGGATTGGCTTTGAACTGAAGCAACACTTGAACAACCTTCAAGTTCCCGATGGCAGAAGCGTGAGCAATCATGGGCATCCCATACTCGGGCTCCTTCTGATCGACCTTCGCGCCCGCCTTCAACAGCATTCGCGTGAGCTCCGGTGACTCATACACGATCGAGTAGTACAGCGGAAAATATCCATCACCATCCACTTCATTGACATTTGCGCCAGCCGCGATCAGCGTCCGGACTTGAGCTGAGTCTTGTTCATGAATTGCGTCCATCAGCTCAGATGCGAATGCGGAGGGAGCGGAGACAAAACCGCAGGCGAAAAGCACCACAAGCAGAGCAGGGAAGTATCGATTCATCAGTTACTCTTACGCTATAAGTTTGACTCATCTGCCGGCAGGGTGCGAAGCAAACGGGCTTGCCATGCAGGCTCGCCTGAAAAGCATTCTAGCCGTTGCGGGTCGATCGATACCAATGCACTCCGATAGCAGTGCGACGCGAATTGATCGACTTTTGGTCGAGTCCGCATTACGATCGGTGTGTCGCAGGCTTGCTGCGGATGCCGTCACCAAGCGGCTTTGATTCTGGCCAACTCACCCGAACGGGCTCCAAACACTTCATGTTTTTCAAGTCCAAACTCAACTGTCTTTTGTTCCTCGCCGCATCGATCGCCGCTTCAACGACAACGGTTGCGGAGGAAGGGTACTGGCCTGACGGCAAGACATATTGCGTCACGCTGACCTATGACGACGGGATACCAAGTCAGATCGCTCATGCCTTGCCGCAATTGAAAGCGGCGAAAATGAAAGGAACCTTCTTTTGCCCCGGAGGCGTTACCTATCGTTGGTCGCAGGAAGACCTGGACCAGATTCGCGACGAGGGCCACGAGTTGGCGGGGCACACCATCAATCACCCTTGCGCTCGGAAGAACGATTGGGTGAAACCGGGCAACGCTTCAGAAGACTACGACGACGCTCGCATGGCGAAAGAACTCGATGAAAACCTAGCGAACTTGATCAGTAATGGCGTCCAAAGCGAGCTCGCCACGTTTGCCTACCCTTGCGGGAACACATCGATCGGCGAAGACAAACACAGCTATGTTCCATTGGTCAAAGAGCGGTTCTTCGCCGCGCGAGGCACCCAGTTTGGAATCGAAATCCCCAGCCAAGGCGACACTGATCTATTTGAAGTGAAAACGGTCGCGGGCCACGAACGCGACCTGGCGTATCAACTCGACCAAGTGACCAACGCGCGAGAGAAACAAGGCTGGCTCGTGATCATGTTCCACGGCGTGGGTGGCGACCACTTGGCTATCAGCGCCGACGACCACAAAGAGATCCTGCGATTCCTGCAGAACGACGATTCGGTGTGGGTCACAACATTTCAAGAGGCTGCCGCTTGGGTGAAATCCAAACCGGTCGCGACAAAAACGACCGCACCGGCTGCGGCGGATTACGGTGAATAGACCCAATTCACATTGCTTTGCGAGTGCGATCATTTCCAGGTAGACAATGACTGAACGCACAACATGCTTGATCGCAGGTGGCGGCCCCGCGGGAATGTTTCTGGGTTTCCTGCTCGCCCGCGCCGGTGTGTCCGTGACCGTGATTGAGAAACATGCCGACTTCCTTCGTGATTTTCGCGGCGACACGATCCACCCTTCGACCATGCAGAACTTGCACGAACTTGGTCTGCTCGACGAGTTCCTTCCGCTGATGGACTTCCGAGCAAACAAGCTCAAAGTCAACATCAACGGCCAAACCTTTGACGGCCCAGACTTTTCGGATCTTGATACGAAGTGTCCCTTCATGGGCTTCGTCCCGCAGTGGGACTTGCTGAACTTCATGGCCGAGAAGGCGGCCCAATACCCGGGCTTTGACCTACGAATGAGCACGAAGGCGGTGGACGTGATTCGCGATGGCGGGCGAGTGCGTGGTCTGCGTTGTGAATCAGACGAAGAAACCTACGACATCCACGCCGACCTCGTGGTTGCTTGCGATGGTCGCGGCTCAACGATTCGGCAATGCACGGATCATGCCGTCGACGAAGTTGGCATTCCCATCGATGCTCTTTGGTTCCAACTCGCTCGTCCCGAAGGCGATCGCGGGCACACTCTTGGTTGGCTGAAAAACGGCAACATGCTGATCACCATCCCGCGACGTGACCACTACCAAATCGCCATGGTGATACGCAAAGGCGGGTTCGATTCGATCCGAGCCATGGGACTCGAAGCCTTCCGCGGCACTGTTGCGTCGGTGTGCCCAGTCCTGAAGGACGTCACTGGATCGCTGAGCGATTGGAACGATGTCAAATTGCTTTCGGTTCAAATCAATCACATGCGAACGTGGTACGAACCAGGCTTGTTATTCATCGGCGACTCGGCTCACGCGATGTCTCCCGTTGGCGGCGTGGGCATCAATTTGGCGATCCAAGACGCGGTCGCCGCGGCCAACTTGTTGTCGAAACCATTGCTGGCCGGAAAATTGACGGAGGCGGAACTCGCTTCGGTTCAAAACCGCAGGAGTCCTCCAACGCAAAGGATGCAACGCTTGCAAAGGCTCGCTCACCATCAGCTTTTTGGGCGAAGCCAAAACGACGGCCAACCATTTTCGCCGCCGTGGTATCTGAAGTGGGTGTTGCCGATCGCCGCCCCATTCCTGCGTCGCAAAGCATCCCGATGGATTGGGCTCGGATTTTGCCAAGAGCACATCCAAACCTCGCCTGCAGTGCCCAATGCGACTTCGTCTGTTTGATGATTTTTGCTTCACAGCCAAGCAGAACAGCGGCGTGTTAACAAACCACCGCAACATCGACTGTGTTGCCCGCGACTGATCATGCTTGCTTTCCAATTCGCTTCCGGCTTCGCCGCGCCGCACGGGTGTGTCTCGGATGGTTACCATGGGGTGGAAAGGCGAGTCGGGACGGAGTGAATTGACGAGCTCTAAACACCGGTTGATTCAAAACTCCAGGAGCGAAGTGATGCAGATTGGCGTCCCCCGCGAACGTTGGCCCGGCGAAGCCAGAGTGGCGCTCGTCCCCGCAAGCGTCAAGAAGCTGATTCAGTCTGGTTTTTCAGTCGAGATCGAAACCGGAGCGGGAATTCAATCAGGGTTCACCGACGACGCTTACACGGAAGCCGGCGCCGTCCTCCAAACCGACCGGACGTCCGTTCTATCAAGCTCGGACATTGTGCTGCGAGTCCGACGGCCCGAGATCGAAGAGGTTTCGTCGCTCCGTCGCGAAGGCATCCACATCAGTTTTCTCGACCCGTTCAACGAAAAAGAACTGATAGGCGAAATGGCCAAGTGTGGCGTGACGTCGGTCTCGATGGAAATGATCCCGCGATCCACTCGTGCACAAAAGATGGACGCCTTGTCCTCGCAAGCCAACCTGGCGGGCTATGTCACGGTGATCCAGGCCGCTTATCACAGCAAGAAGATTTTCCCGATGATGATGACGCCCTCGGGAACCATTCGGCCCGCTCGGGTGTTCGTGATCGGTGCGGGTGTTGCCGGACTGCAAGCGATCGCGACCGCCAAACGCCTGGGGGCTCGCGTCGACGCCTTCGACACTCGTCCCGTGGTCGCCGAACAAGTTCGTTCCCTCGGTGCCAAGTTCGTAGAGATCGATTTGGGCGAAGTGGGACAAACGGAACAAGGGTACGCCAAAGCACTCACGCCCGAACAAATTGAACTTCAAAAGGAAGGCCAAAAGAAAGTCATTGCGGCATCGGATGTGGTCATCACAACCGCTCAGTTGTTTGGACGCCCAGCACCTCGCATCGTCACACGCGACATGCTGCTAGCGATGCAACCGGGCAGCGTTGTCGTCGACATGGCGGTGGAAACAGGCGGCAACGTCGAAGGTTCGGTACTGAATGAGATCGTCGATGTCGAAGGCGTCAAAATCATTGGCCAAGGTAACTTGCCGTCCGAGGTGAGTCGCAATGCCAGCGAAATGTACTCGAACAACTTGACCGCCTTGATCGACGAATTCTGGGACGCCGAAACCAAGCAATTCGCGTTTGCCCCCGAGGACGAAATCGTTCAGGCCGCCGTCATCACGCGTGGTGGCGAAATCGTGAACGAAACCATCGCCAAGCTTCATTCCTAGACCGCACTTGATCCTTCAACCAGGGGTTCCCATGGAAGCCGTGCTACTCGCCTTCATTCTGATGCTGTCCGTTTTCTTGGGCTTTGAGCTGATCGCCAAAGTTCCCGCGACCTTGCACACGCCCTTGATGTCGGGTGCCAATGCGATCTCCGGCATCACCGTCGTCGGAGCAATCATTGCCGCCGGAGCTGACTTGGGCCCTTGGTCGACTTGGCTGGGAGCACTGGCGGTGTTCTTCGCCACTGTCAATGTCGTCGGCGGCTACATGGTGACCGATCGCATGCTGAGCATGTTCAAGAAAAAAGACAGTCCATCGGGAGGTGACTCATGAGCATTGAAGTTCTGGGTTCGGTTTACATCCTCGCTGCCATCTTGTTTGTCTTTGGGCTCAAACTCATGAGCTCCCCAGCAACCGCCGTGCGAGGCAATTTGCTGTCGTCGGTCGGGATGCTGATGGCCGTCCTGATCACGCTCACATCCAAGGAAATCCTGGACTATCGCTACCTGGCTGGCGCAGCAATTTTGGGCGCAGTCGTCGGAGCAATCGCGGCACGACGTGTCGCCATGACGGGCATGCCCGAAATGGTTGCGTTGTTCAATGGTTCGGGCGGCATCGCGAGTCTGCTGGTCGGTTGGGCCGCGCTGTATGGTCAGGAGTCTTCGGCCTTCACGTTGATCACGGTCCTTCTCTCGGTTTTGATTGGTGGCGTGACATTTTCAGGATCGCTGGTCGCATGGGCAAAGCTGTCTGAAACGATCAGCAGTGGAGCAATGACCTTCGCGGGTCAACGTGTCGTCAATGTTTTGCTGCTGCTCGTCCTGTTGGCATGTTCGATAGCGATGGTCGTGAACCCTGCCTACACATTCCCACTGATCTTCGTCGTGATCGGACTGTCGATCTTGCTGGGTGTGATGGCGGTCATTCCGATCGGTGGAGCCGACATGCCCGTCGTGATTTCACTGCTGAACAGCTACTCGGGACTCGCCGCCTGTGCCGCTGGTTTCGCAATCAACAACACGATCCTGATCGTTGCCGGATCGCTGGTTGGCGCTGCGGGTCTGATCCTGACCAATATCATGTGCAAAGCGATGAATCGATCGCTCAGCAACGTGCTGTTCTCCGGATTCGCAGCAACAACCAAAGCCACCAAAGTCGAAGGCGAAGTCAAACCAATCACCGCCGACGACGCCTACCTGATTCTCGAAGCAGCTTCTTCAGTCGTGATGGTTCCAGGCTACGGCATGGCGGTCGCGCAGGCCCAACACGTCGTTCGCGAACTAGGGGAATTGCTCGAAGCCAACGGAGCCGACGTCAGTTACGCCATTCACCCCGTGGCTGGACGGATGCCCGGGCACATGAACGTTCTGCTTGCCGAAGCGAATGTGCCTTACGATCAGTTGATTGAAATGGACGAGATCAACCCACGGATCGAGAACATTGATGTGGCGATCGTGATCGGAGCCAACGACGTCGTGAACCCAGCGGCACGTGAGGATGAGAACAGCCCCATCTACGGCATGCCGATCATCAATGTCGACCACGCAAGAACCGTGTTCGTGCTGAAGCGATCGATGGCGTCCGGGTTCTCCGGCGTCGACAACCCTCTGTTCTTTGGCGAGAACACCAGAATGCTGTTCGGCGACGCCAAGCAATCTCTCAGCAGTGTGATCGCCGAATTCAAATCCTGAGCGACTTCCGAAAGCGTCAGCCGAGGAAACCCAAACAGGCAAACCAACTGTTTGAACCGGTGTCTCACGTCGCTGCCCGGCAAAGTCCGGCCGGCCTTCGCTCCACGCCAGAGACACCCATGCTGGTTCCCAACTCGCGTCTCGCCTGTCTTCGATGAAGAAGCAACGCGACCGCCACGCGAGCCGATGCCCCGCCAGGCACCACACCCCCTCCCCAGCAACCCAGCCGACACCCACAAGCTATCACTGCCACTCCACACCATAAGTAGGCGTGCAGGAGTCTTCAGGTGAGTAAGCCGAATGGCATTAGCAGCCTGTTAATTTAGTCGTATACCGAATGACAACAATTAGCCATTCGGCGTTAGCCCCGGTTGGCGTTTGACTAACCGCCGCTAACGCGGTACGGCTCATTAAATCAACAGCCTGTTAGCCCCGGTTCCCACACGCAACCGGTGCGAACACCCAAACGGCCCACTATGTTTCCCCCATTCGTTCACACTAACTTGCCTAAAAACTTTGCCTGTCGACCTTTGTCGCAAAACTATATTTGGACCGAACATCGAAAAATCCGGAAGCAAAATTCACTCTTATGGCAAATTGATTCCCCTCAAGCAGCATCAACGGACGCGAAAAAAAACCGAGCGCAGCGGCCTCTAGCATGCGTGGTAAAGTGCGAACTCGTTGAATGCCGACCCCCACAAGGCGTTCTAGTATTCACGATGTCCGAAGAAGTGAGAGTATTAAGATGTCATTACAGGTCAATCGTTCCCGCGGATTCACCCTGGTGGAACTGCTGGTTGTCATCGCAATCATTGGTGTCTTGGTGGGGCTTCTCTTGCCCGCGGTGCAGTCAGCGCGTGAAGCGGCCAGACGAATGCAATGCAGCAACCGTTTGAAACAAATGAGCTTGGCACTGCACAACTACCACTCCAGCTTCAACACGTTCCCCTCCACTGGGGTCCTACCAGAAGGGCAGAACGTTGCTCGCTACTATCCAGGTATAACAGTTGCTTTGCTGCCATACATCGAGCAGCAATCTCGCTACGAAACAATCCAGCAGCGTCTCGCCGCGTCGACGTCTTCGTTCAGCCGGATGTTCAATGGACCAGAATACGAATCCATTTTGCCGGGTGTGCTTTGCCCGTCATCTCCGAATTCGTCTCAACCGGCGCCTTATGCAAACAATGCTCGGATCAACTATATGTTCAACATGGGCGACGGCATGCTGAAGCTCGATGCTGCTTGGCACCACCCCAACTACATCAACAACAAATACGTTCAGGCACGTCACCGAGGTCCTTTCCACCTGGAATCTTGGGTCAAGTTCCGTGACATTCTCGACGGAACAAGCAACACGTTGGCATTCAGCGAATCGGCCAGTGCTGGCTCCGGCAACTACTCCTTGGAGGTGAAAGGGAGTTCAGGCTACAACGGTGCTCTGCTCGACCCCGATGGTGCCCAACCTGTGATTCATCCCGACGTATGTGTCACCAGCGTCGTCGATCCGGAAAACCGGAACTTCTACCTGGACCCATGCGACTCCTGGCGTGGAAACTTCTTCCAAACAGGAACGCCATGGAACGGCTTTCACACTGTTGTTCCGCCCAACGGCCCAAGTTGCTGGGACAGTCCGACAGGGTACTGGGCCGCAATCTTCACACCCAACAGCTATCACACCGGTGGTGTTCACGGGGCGCTGTTAGATGGGTCGGTAAGGTTCATCTCCGATTCGATCGACAGTGGAGACCTGACACAATCTCAGCCACTCGCTGGCGAAAGCCCCTATGGTGTCTGGGGTGCACTCGGAACTCACCGAGGTGCCGAGCTACCCGGCGAGTATTGAGTCATATCGAAGCCGGTAGATATCTGTCGGAACACATGCCAGTCTTAGCGTCTGCGGACTGGCGGTTCAGCCAAGATGTCCGAAGCAACAAAGAGCCGCTTGGCATCAAGCAGATACGCATGTGTCTTCAGGTATGTGAGCTGATTGGCGTTGGCCACGGTTCCCGCCCGAAACTGGGGCTGCCCCCCAAACGACGCGGGTGATCAAACCTGATCACTCCTGCCTTTCTGCTTAGCCGCGGCTTTGCGACGTCGAGACTCGATGCCAATGCCATGCGACTGACGAATTCAATGGCCCGCTGGAAGCGAATCGCAGGCACGACATTGCCCAATACCCCAACAGATCATGGGGTATTGAGCTGGAATTCATCGGCGAAGAGAACTCTTCTATTCTGCGGTGCCGTCCATTGGAACGTAAGATTCATCGCCTTTGGACGTCGCACTTGCTTGAACGTCGATCTCTTTGACTGCGTCGCCCAGATCTTCGCTGAACATATTGTCGCCCGAACTGGCCACTTCCACTGACAATGGTGTTGTTCCTGCGGTTCGATATTCTTCTGCGACAACCTTGAAGACTTCAAACTTCCCCGTTTTCAGTGCGCGATCGTAATCGTTGATTTCTTCGCGAGTCGCTCCTTGACCAGGATGCTTCGGGTAGGGATCGCCCTCAGTGACACTCTTGCTAACAATCACTTTGAATTTCCCTGCAGGTGCCCCCTCGTATTGAGTTGATGTCATCAAGGTCGCGGTTCCCTGCTCGTCGGTGGTTCCGCCAACTGGCCATCGAGTCAAAGTCGAGTCTTCTGGATAGAGCACAACGGTGGCGTCGGCGAGTGGAGCGCCAGCCTGAGTGATCGTGATCGACGCAGGGTAGGTATCCGGCATCCCCTCAGGACGTGAGTCCCCGCATCCAGTGAAAAGTAGTGTCATGGTCACAGCGACTCCAACAGTCCCACGCCAGGTTTGGTCAATCTTTCGCATGTCTTATTCTTTGTGATTGAAAGAGGTATCACGCTACAACTGCCAAGATGATGGCCGGGTAGCGATGCCCATGTGTGAATCGGGCACATAGCTCGCAAATATATCAACCTGTTTTACCTGCCATGGATCTCAATACCATGTCGAAAACACAAGGTGCATGAAAGCACCTTCGATCGCATATAGGGAACAGATCGATCTCTCAATCGATATTGCGACCGCGGATTGGAACGCGCACTCTTCCAACTCCGCCCCAAACCAGCATCACTGCCGCAAGGCTCCAATTCATCTGCGACTCAACACCTACCGTTCCAAGCGGCGCAAGCCAGTCCTGCCGTGACGTCAGCCAGCCCTCAAATCAATCAGCCGCACGGCGTGTTAGCCGCGGATCCCACGCAGAGCCACTTTGATTGTTGAGGCGAACGAAAAGTTAAGACCCGATCACTCGACGTCGCGAAGCAACGCATCGGTTTCTTCGATGCGAAAGCGAGTGGTCACAACCGAGTGTTTTTCTGGGCCGGGGCGATACTTGATGTAGGTGGTCGCCACGATCGTTCCATCGGGCAACAACTCGACGCCAGGATAACCACAATCGCGAACGTTCTTCGCGTGACTGTGCAAGAGCTTGATACGATATTGCCCGGGCCGATTCTCGCGAATGTCCTCATAGGTTCCCACCCAAGCCACGAAGTGCCCAAGCGTCGGGCTGCCAGGAGCCTGATCGCGAAACGCGAACACCCAGCGACCGTCCGGCAACGCCACGCCGATGTGCCGATCGCCCGACAATCCCCATGGCGTATCAACGGGTGTGCTCCAGGTCTGCCCCTCGTCGCGGGAGAACATCATCAAACTGCGACCGCGGTGCGTGTTCTCTCGCATAAGGCAGCACAACTCTTCGCCGTCGGGCGAACGAAACACAAACGGCTCGCAGGGATTCTTCCCTTCCACCTCCGCGACAACTCGCGGCTCAGACCAAGTGAACCCGCCGTCCGCCGTGATGGTTTGCAACACCGTCAACGGCGCTCGGTCTTTGCCGTCCGGTCCTTTGTGATACAGCCCCAACGTTCGGCCATCTTTCAGTGTCACCACGCTACTGAACGTCATCACACATGGAAAACCAAGTGGCGGCATCTCCGTCCAAGTCTTCCCATCATCTTCGCTCATGATGCTCGGCATTCCCGGACCGCCACGCTGATTGAGCGCCGCCGAGAACACCCACAATCGTGGCTTCCCCTCGGGATCCGCAATCCGATAGATGCTCGGACAATTCTGATGCTTGGAAAAATTGGGCGGCAACTGATCGTCCAGTCGCGACCACGTCAGTCCACCATCCTCGCTCTTGGCCATCGGGCCGGCGGAGCCACCGTGATTGACACACCAAACACAATAGATCGTGTCGCTCTTCGGCAACCTCAACGTCGTCGGGTGGCCTTGATAGACATCTTCCGTTCCCGCAGCGATGACGACCTGGCGTTCTGTTTGCTGCGACAAATCCACGACCGGTAGATCAGGACCATCGCCGGATGCGACCGAAGTGGCCGAGATGATTCCAGCCATCCAAAGCAAAGGAAGGCAAGCCAAAACGGAGAACAGATTGCTTCGACCAGAGAGCGATCGATTCATGGTCATTTCCAGTGGGGATACGAGGTGGGACTTCGATTCAAAACCGAAAGTCTACTCGCTTCCCAAGTCGTTTTGGCAACGACCGCGTCACGGATGGTCGAGCCAGGTCAATCAAACCCGTTGCCGGCCTCATAAAGCTCTTTGACTTGCTCGGCGGAGAAAGCTCCAGCGAAGATAGCCAGTTCGTCGATCCGGCCTCGCAGTTCTCGGTTGTAGCGGACCGATTCGACATGAAGGGATGACTCGCCCGCACTTGCCTGTTCATCTGAATTCACAGCAACCGGATCCGCGACCGTTGTTCCGAAAGCACCAATGGTGCACGGGCCAAAGGCAAGCGACGTCGTGTTTTCCCATTGCCTTTGCTGCGCGAGTTCGCCATCGATGTAGTACGTGGCCTCTTGCTTTTGAGCGTCAATCGATGCCACCAAATGCGTCCATCGTCCCAGAGGAACTTTCTTTTGCGCCGAGTGAATCGTGTAGGCATGCGACACACCAACGCTCATCCCACCGTTCCTTTGGATGTTCCAGTGATGCTCACCGGATTGCCAGTCTCGCGTGTTGAAAAACGCCTGCAACGCTTGATCAAAACGATTGACCTGAACCCATCCCGAGATCGTCAGTGCATCAAAGGTCCCAGGGACATCCAATTCCACACGATCACCCGCACGTTCCAGCAACAAGGCTCCTTTGTTCGGCCAGCGGCCTGTCGCCCAGATGCAACCTTGGATTTGCCCATCAATGTCCAACCCGGATTGACTCCGATCGCGAAGCAACGTGGGAGCGTCCGCGTCCGGCTCAAAATCAAAGTACAACAGCGTCGAAGGATCTTCACGCCGCGCCGTGCTGTCGGCGAGCCAACGCTGGTATCCGATTTTGCTGCGAGTTGTGAACGCGACATCATCCGTCGACGAAAGATGCTTGGTGCCCACCGAGGTCAAGTGCACAGCGGTGTCCTCCTGGATCCGCCGCGAAGGCAGGTTGGCGGTGTGCACGTTGACCTCGCCGGCAAAAACGTGCAACTCCACGTCTTGTTCTTCGCTGACATAGACACCGAACTCGGTACCCAGGTCTTCGACATCCGCCGTCGGTGTCTGAATCACAAAGCCATGGCCGGTCTCGGGAACGATCGCGCGGGCTCGCCCGGCGTCCATCTTCATCCGCAGTGAATCGACCACGGTGAACCGCGCCGGTGCCTCGATCGACACATCGACCCCACTGTCAAAACGAAGCGTGATGGAACCGTCGGTGAGTTCGTAATCGCCCTTTTCAAAGGAGTTGTCCAGAGGCGACAAACCATCGTTGAACCGGTGGTTGTACCCCGTCACCAACCAAGCCACCTCGGACGAGTTCTGCGTGACTGGCTCGTCGTCAACGGACTGCGGTGCCGTTGTCAACTCCGGCTGCGATTGAGCCACGGTGGGCTCGGGCGACGCTTTCCAAACGCCAGAGGACAACACGCCAACCACAGCAAGCAAACTGGCCGCAGCAGCGATCGTCCGCCATCGGGCATCGATAGTTTGAGGAGATGCAGTGACAAGCGACCGTGGTTCAATCGTCTCAGATTCGATGGAGCTCGACAGGCGAGATCTCGCTTCACTTGGCAAGAACGGTCGCGAATTTTCATCCTCGCCGATGTCTTCGTTCCAGTAGTGTCGCAACTGCGCATCAATTGCCGCGGCGCGGCGAAACCGGTCTCGGTAGCTTCGCTCTGCTTCCAATGCCAACCGAAGTTCGGCTTGCTCGTTTTCGTTCAACTCGCCAAGAAAGTACTTCTCGATCAAGTCATGGATCGGTTGTTCGTTCATGAGAAGAGAGTTCAGAGAGGGAGATCGAAATCGGCCGAGGAAAGTCGTTGCACCACACAGTCGTGCAACTTCACGCGGAGACGTCCGATCCGCTTGTACAAACTATTCGCGGAATGCCCGCCCGCTTCCGCCAAAGCCAACACGCCACCTCGCGAGGTGTGAGGAGCCAGCAACAGCTTTTGATGGTCTTCGCTGAACGACCGCAGACAATGCTGGATCGCGGATTGCTGTGCCTGCCGCATCGCCGCTTCGTCCTCGGCGGATTCATCCATCAATTTGGAGATCAACTCTTCGCTGAGCACCCAATTCTGGCGAGCATGCCGACGCCTCGCTTTCAAAATCTCGAAACGCAAGATGACTTTGGACCAAGGCAGAAACTCGTCGTCCGATTCCAGTTGATGAATCTTTCTCCACATCACCAAACTGGCTTCCTGAAGCACATCGTCGACCGCGTTCCAATCCGGCAGAAACGCGCGAGCGATGCTGGCGAGTTCTCGCTCGTGCTTGAGGAACAGTGATAAGAAGCGACCTTCGTCCATCATCGATTGGGTTCAACTGAGGGGAAGATTGGAGATCGATCGAGCCTACCTGCGGGCCGCCTGATGCTGTCACGCCACCGACAAACTCCCGCTGTCGAACGAACTTGCCGGTCGAAATCGGAAAAAAACGAAGAAAAGGCAGGCAGGTTCCTGCGTCAGCGGGAGTATGCAGGACAACCACCGATCACAATCGGTGTTTTTCTGACGTGCACGCGTCTCGTTGCGAGGTTTTTTATGCTGAATTTCCGTTTCGATGCCTTTCGATCATTCTATCTGGCTGGCGTTGCGGTCGCTGCTCTGGCGTCTTGCGACGTTCTGCCAGGCTCGTTGCAGGCGAATGCCGATGAGATCGAGACGGTGGACTTCAGCAGTCAAGTCAGACCGATCCTTTCCGATCGTTGTTTTCACTGTCACGGCCCCGACGCGGACAATCAAGATTCCGAGTTCCGGCTCGATAGCCAAGAGAACTTGGTCGCTGACCTGGGAGGCTACGCCGGCGTCGTGCCCGGCGATCTGGAGGCCAGCGAACTGATCGCCCGCATTCGCAGCGAGGACGAGTCAGACATGATGCCGCCACCGGACAGCAACCGGTCGCTCAGCGAAGAAGAAAAACAAGTCCTCGAACAATGGGTCGCTCAAGGTGCCCCCTACGAAGGACACTGGGCGTTCGAACCACCAACCCGGCCGAAGGTTCCCACGGCAGCCGTGACCGAATCGGGATGGCCCAAGGACGTCATCGATCGCTGGTCGATGAACCCCATCGATGCCTTCATTGCAAAGAAGCTGCTCTCCAATGAACTCACACCCTCACCCGACGCGGATCCCGCTACCCGCCTCCGACGCGTTTCACTGACTTTGACGGGGCAGCTACCCAGCCCTGATCTGCAAGACAGATACCTGGCCGACCCAAGTGAACAAGCCTTCGAAGAGGCAGTCAATGAATTGATGTCGACTTGGGACTATGCCGAACGTCAAGCATTGCTGTGGATGGACGCCGCTCGTTATGCCGACACCGACGGCTATCAAAACGACCCCGAGCGCAGCAATTGGCCCTGGCGTGACTGGGTGATCCAAGCGTTCCACAACAACATGCCGTTCGACCAGTTCACGGTCGAGCAGCTTGCGGGTGACATGCTCCCCAACGCGACGGACGAGCAACGACTCGCCACCGCGTTCAATCGGAACCACCGTCAAAACAGCGAAGGCGGTGCGTTGGCAGAAGAGTTCTTGGTCGAGAACGTGATCGATCGCGTGGAAACAACCGGAACCGTTTGGCTTGGTTTGACTCTTGGATGCACGCGTTGTCACGACCACAAATACGATCCCGTCTCGCAACGCGAGTTCTACCAGTTCTACGGTTACTTCAATAACATCGGCGAGCGTGGAATCGGCAAAGGCGTGATCGCTAACCCCACGATGAAATTCGCTTCGCCGCTGGCAACAGCACCCCCACAAGAACTCGCGGCGGTGGAGCGGGCCGAACAAGCGATCCAGGACGCGGAGTCGGAAATTCATCAACGGATGGACCAATGGGCTGCCGAAACCCAACAGCTGCTGCAAACATCCCTCGACATGAAATGGCAGAAAGTCACTCTCGATGAGATGCAACTGACCGGTGAAGGGAAACTGGAAAAGGAATCCGAACACACGGTTGTCTTTCAACCCACCGAAGGAAAAAACGCCAACAACGTTGCCTATGAATTCGTGATCCCAGGCGATCTTTCCGGCACGAGCATGTTCAAGGTGACCGCTTTGCCGGACAAGCGTTTCGGTGCACCTCGCAAGTTGGCCCCCAGCGTGAACGGCAACTTTGTGTTGACCGATTTTAAGATTCACGTCGGCGACCAAATCCAAACGGTGCAATCCGTCTCAGCTTCCTTTGCACAAGACAAATACCCCGCGTCGAACGCAATCGATGAGGATCCCAAATCGGGTTGGGCTGTCTTTGGACCGAACGTCGAAGAGCAACCCGTTGACATCACGTTCCTGTTGCAAGAACCGATCCAGTCCGACGCCGAGCAACCCACCAAGCTCACGCTTCGATTCGACAGTTCGTTCGCGAATCACGTCATCGGCAAACTCCAAATCGAACGCTCCACGTCGGCTACGGATTTGCCCAAGCGGGTGACTGGACTGAATCAAAAGCTGAAGGACATCCTGCTGAAGCCCACTGGAGATCGGACGAAAGCTGATCGCAAACAATTGCTGGCCCACTACCGCAAAATTGACCCGCCACTGAAGGCCGCCCAACAACAATTCTCCGCCGCCGATGACGCGTTGATGCAGAAGACGGGTCCCCGTGTTCCGGTGATGGTGATGAAAGAACGCAAGTCGGATCCGCAACCGGCCTACCTTTTGAATCGCGGCCAATACGATCAACCGGTGAAAGACGATCCGTTGCCGCGAGGTGTTCCCTCGGCCCTGCTGCCTTCCTCGGACGCACGCCAACCGGAGGATCGTTTGGAACTGGCACGCTGGATGGTCTCTCGTGAAAACCCGCTGACCGCTCGAGTCACCGTCAATCGGATTTGGCAAAGTCACTTCGGGGCCGGCATCGTCAAAACCGCCGAGGACTTTGGCTTGCAAAGCGAGATGCCCAGCCATCGCGAATTGCTCGATTGGTTGGCCGTGGAGTTCATCGAATCCGGCTGGGATGTCCAAGCGATGCATCGTTTGATCGTGACCAGTGCGGCGTTCAATCAATCGTCCAAGCGGAGCCACGGGCTCAACGACCCCGACCCTGAAAATCGACTGATCAGCCGCGGGCCTCGCTATCGCGCCGATGGGTTCGTGATCCGCGACCTTGCCTTGCAAGTGGCGGGAATTGCCAACGATAAAGTCGGCGGGCCTTCGGTGAAGCCCTATCAACCGAGCGGGTTGTGGGAAAGTGTGGCTGCCAATGCCGGCACGCGATACAAGCCCGATCAGGGCGACAGCCTGTATCGCAAAAGCATGTACACGTACTGGAAACGAGCCGTCAATCCGCCGCGTCAAACGATCTTCGACGCCAGTGGTCGTGAGGTTTGCAACGTCCGCGTTCGACGCACCAACACGCCGCTTCAGGCTTTGGTATTGATGAACGATCCGACGTTTGTGGAAGCCGCCCGCAACCTGGCTCAACGTGCCTTGCAACTCGATGCCACCGACGATGAACGACTCTCGCAACTCGCTTTCTGGGCGATCGCCAAACGGCCTTCATCAACGACCTTGAAAGTGATGTCACGCAGCTTGTCCTACTTCCGAGATCACTACCGCGCTGATCCGGAAGCCGCCGAGAAACTGCTGGCCGTTGGGGAATCGAAACCCGACAAACAACTCGATGCGACGGAGTTGGCGGCGATGACTGCCGTGACCCACCTGATCTTGAACACCGACGAATTCATCACCGTTGAATAGAGAACGTGCCATGAAACCCAATGACATCACTGACGAGCATCGCATGATGCTGACTCGCCGTCATTTCTTTGGCCGGTCGGCATCGGGAGTCGGCATGGCCGCACTGGCGTCCATGATGGGACGCTCGGCGACGGCGGAAACCAACGCGCCCGCGCCAAGCAACGTTCCGCAACCGGACTTCCCTCAGCCCAACGGGGTGATGAAGGAATACCACACGCCGCCCAAGGCCAAACGAGTCATCTACTTGTTCCAAAGCGGTGCTCCGTCCCAGCAAGAGTTGTTCGACTACAAACCGGCCTTGCAGCAACACGAGGGCAAGGAACTGGCTGATTTCGTTGACATGAATCAGCGAGTGACGGGGATGACCGCGGGGCAAAAGTCGTTTCCGATGGCCGGTTCGCGGTACAAATTCGCCAAGCACGGGGAAGCGGGTTTGGAACTCGGCAGCGAGCTGATTCCAAAGATTTCAACGCTGGCCGATGACATGTGTTTGATTCGCTCGATGCACACCGAGGCGATCAACCACGACCCCGCGATGACCTTTTTCCAAAGCGGGAACCAATTGCCCGGCCGGCCCAGCGTGGGATCGTGGCTGCACTATGGCCTGGGCACGATCAACGAGAACCTGCCCACCTTCATTTCGATGGTGTCGCGTGGCACGGGGCGTCCCAACTGCCAACCGCTCTACGATCGACTGTGGGGAAGCGGGTTCCTGCCGTCCACCTATGCCGGCGTCAAACTGATGAGCGTCGGGGATCCGGTGCTGTACCTGAGTAACCCAGATGGCTTTGATGCCAAGGCCCGGCGACGGATGCTCGACGACCTGCAGCAACTCAACCAAGAGAAGCTGGATGAGTTCGGTGATCCCGAGATCCATTCGCGAATTCAGCAATACGAATTGGCGTACCGAATGCAAACCTCGGTGCCTGACCTGACCGACTTTTCGGACGAGCCCCAGCATGTTCTGGATGCTTACGGTCCCGATGTGACGAAACGTGGAACGTACGCCTATAACTGCCTGCTGGCGCGTCGTTTGGCAGAACGCGACGTGCGATTCATTCAGCTTTTCCACATGGGATGGGATCAACACTTCACGCTGCCGAAGCAATTGCCCGGCCAGTGTCGCGACGTCGATCAAGCGACAACGGCGTTGGTGAACGACTTGAAGCAACGCGGTCTCATGGAAGACACACTCGTCGTTTGGGGAGGCGAGTTCGGACGCACCTCATATTGCCAAGGCACGTTGAACGCAGAGACCTACGGTCGCGATCACCATCCACGTTGCTTCTCGCTGTGGATGGCGGGAGCCGGCGTCAAACCAGGGATGTCGTACGGAGCGACCGACGAGGTTTGCTACAACATCACCGAGAACCCCGTTCATGTGCACGACCTGCACGCCACGATGTTGCATTTGTTGGGCATCGACCACGAACGTCTCACCTACCGCTTCCAAGGCCGCTACTTCCGCCTCACCGACGTCCACGGACACGTCATCCGAGACATTCTCACCTAACTGTCCTCGTCGCCCTTAGCCAGGAACCAAACACCTCATTTTCTAACCACCCCACCGCGGTTTCGACCCAAAGGTCAAATGATGGAAGGTTAGAAAATGGTCCAATGCCCCAACCAACCGAGACGTCACAGCGGACTGTGACGGCAACATTGTTCCCAACCAGCCACGTTAACAAGGCCGCCCGCGACTCACTTCAATGCGATCTGATAGCGACCTTCGAGCTCCGAACAGGCAAGCTCAATTCGGCGAGTGCCAAGGGTTTGCGTCCGCTCCCAAATCGGTTCATAGAGTTCGCTGTCATAGAACGGACCCAGCCAACAAGCGTCCCCTAAAGCTCCGTCCCCACCAGCTTCACGAACAACACTCGCAACAACTCCTGTTTGCGATCTGAATTCTC
Source organism: Rhodopirellula bahusiensis (assembly GCF_002727185.1). Classification (NCBI taxonomy): domain Bacteria; kingdom Pseudomonadati; phylum Planctomycetota; class Planctomycetia; order Pirellulales; family Pirellulaceae; genus Rhodopirellula; species Rhodopirellula bahusiensis. The sequence continues at coordinate 137,093 of NZ_NIZW01000019.1, read as the reverse complement.
CGACATCCGATCGCGAATTTGATCGATGGTCATCCACTGATGGCCAGCAACTTCCGCAGGATTGCGTGTGATCGGCGTGTCTTCGGCGACTTTGCTCAGCGATCCATAGTACGCCTTGCCTTGCATCGGCCGGATCGAGAACTCGACATCGCGACTGCCTTGTCGCTCGGGGATCGCTTTGCGTCCCAACCAAACCGAACGTCGAAAATGCATCTGCTTTCGACTGACACCAAGCTCAACGTCCAAGCACTGTGACGTCGCCTCTTCAACCGAGGTGTTCTGGGCGATGCCTTCTTGCGGCGGCATCCAAGCTCCACGACCTGCGGTTGGCTGGACCAATAGAAAAGCATCCCGTTCGAGCGACTGAATCAAGCAAATCACCACCGGCCGGTATCCCAGCAGTCGCTCTCGTGTCGGACGATCATACGCCAGCTTACCGGCCACCTTGATCCAATCCAGCATCGGTCATCCCTTTCCAACCCAATGAAACTTCTGTGCTGACAGGGCGGTTTCGCCGTCCCAGCGATACGCCACCAATTTGCCATTCTTGGCCACGCTGTAATCGGTGCAAGCCACGTTGACCGACAACGGAACAGGCGTGCCCGTCAACCAATAGTGACCCACCAACACCGGTGGAGCATCGACGGGGTAACCGACCAATCCTTCGACAGTGGAGGGGTCGATTGCCAAGTCAGGCACGTCGTCCGAGCCGAAATGATAGCCACGGTAGGTCCGCCCCGCAGGCGGCTCGTACCACTTCATCCGAACCGTGTTTCGCACATGTCCGGATTTGTCCACGATTTTGTGCCCAGCTGGCAGCGTCAATTCCGGTCCCTTCAGCACGTCCTCCACAGCAGTGTGCAACCCACTTCCCGTTCTCAATGCCTCTGTCAAAAACGCAGGTGTGAACTGACCGAACTTGTCCAAAGAGGAACTGATCACGCCAATTCCAGCCTCGATCCAAGCCGCGTGCACCACGCGCAAACCGTCAAGTTCCAGCGCCACCGGCAGAGTTCGAAACCAAGCGACCGCATCAACCAATTCTCGCGTCGGCAATTGATCCAAAGTGGCTTGGTGCTGCTTGCGATTCTTCTCAGAGTGCTCGCGATACCACTGGTTCTCAGTTCCTGGAACGGCGGTATGAAATGCGATCGCATTGAACTCGTGGTTCCCCATCACCACACGAGCATCCCCCGCATCAACCATCGAACGAGCGATCCGGATCACGTCCGAGATCGAGGGTCCACGATCGATCAGGTCCCCAACGAAAAGCACCATCCGATCCGCGTGCCGAAACCCTTGGCCGTGTCTTTGATACCCCAGTTCCAACAGCAATCGAACCAGTTCATCCGCATGACCATGGACGTCACCGATGATGTCGTAGTGCTGAGGCAAAACTCGTCATCCTGATTGATGTGTGGCTCGGTGAAGCAGTCGACGGAAATCGACGAGCATTCTGACTAAATCTCGAATACCAAACCGGCCACGGGAGGTGAATATTTGGTTATAGCCGAATCGTCACGCTCGACGGTGCCCGTCTATACCTGACAATTCAGAGGTCGTTCTCGTAAGTATTTTGATGGTTTCGGCAGTTGGTCTGTATAGCGTTTATTTGGTCCGGACGACGATACGACGGAGGTTCCGTTCCTTCAACGATCTTCAACGATGTGGAGCCCTCAGCCATTCGCATCCACTTGGTTGCGACATTGGCGACCACATGCAGGCGACGCCCAAAAGCGGTCACGTTTGTCGACTTCAATCCGTCGCGAAACGCATGGGTCTGCCATGTAGAATGAGTGGGCCAGTCAGCTTGCTCAACCTCAGAATTTGCACCTTGGAGAAACTCTTGAACCGAATCTTTTCTTGTGGCTTGGTAGCGGTCGCTTGTCTTTGCATCGCTTTGCCAGCCAACGCCCACTACCTCTGGATCTCGGTCGATCGAGAACCAGCCTCCAGCGCCGGTACCAATATTTACTTCGAGGAAGCACCTCGTCCAGGAGATGGTTCGTACATGGACCACTTTTTGGGTAAGAGCGATGTTTGGATTCGGACCATTGAAACCCCCAACCCAACTTCGATTCTCGCGGAAGAAGTCAAGCAAGGTGACGACCGCTGGATGCGAACGGAGTTGCCGTCCGCGGAGGAGTACAGCGTGGACGCGTACGGCAAGTTCGGCGTCTACGCATACGGTCAAACCAAGGTGCTCTTGCACTACTATGCGCGGGCCCTGTCCGTCGCCTCCCACGACGCCATGCACGAACTCGGTCGCGCCGAACAAATGGACCTGGATCTGGTGCCGCATGACGAGGGCGATCAGTTCGAGTTCACTCTGCTTTGGCAAGGTGAACCAGTCGCGGACCGCATGGTCTTCGTTCGCGGTGCAAATGGATATCGGAAGAACATCAAGACCGATGCATCGGGTCGCATCGAATTGCAACGACCATCAATGGGGGACCTGACGTTGCGAAGCAGTGTCGAGTTCTCAACGCCCGGCGAAGAAGCGGGCGAACGCTACGAAAAGGCAAGGCACAACATCACCCTGGTCTTGCCCAAGAACGCCCCCGCAGACGGACCGTGACGGTAGGTTCCGATTCCCACCAGACACTCCCTCAGTCAGCACAGCAACCAGCCAGGACGTCACAGGGGACTGTGACGGCGACGATCTTCACAACCCGCCGCGTCAGCAAGGCCAACCAACATCCGCCGCCACGCGTTAGCGTCCAGTTGGCCGTCGAGCCGCCCAATCGGTTCGCAACGGACGAGTCGCCACCATCAGTCCGCCCGTAGCCGTAGGTCCGGTTCCCACCGGACACTCCCTCAGTCAGCACCGCATTCAGCCAAGACGTCTCAAAGGATTGTGACAGCGACATTGTCACAACCCGCCGCGTCAGCAAGGCCACGCTGTCACTCCGCTGGATCTACGATTGCTCCAACAGAGCCTTGTTCAACCGTTCCATCCGACGGAAGAACCACGAATAGTTGCACCACTGGTTGCACCTGATATCAGTCCAGGACAGACCAGACAGCCTCTTTCAGACCAAACAGACGACGACGCTGAAAACGATGCAGACACGAAAAAACCCCACAAACCACTACGCTTTGCGGGGTTTTTGGGAGTAGGCGATATAGAACTCGAATCTGTGACCTCCACGATGTCAATGCCTGTCACGCGACCTGAAAACGTCATTTTCACGGGGTTCCACGCAGATTCCGGTTCCAGGAAATGCACGGAATGGCACCGTTTCACACCCATTCCGTGCACTTTTCAGTGCATCACGCCATCGAAAAAGCCAGTGTTTTCCGCGGTGGACACTTGGCGATTTTTGATGGAATCTGTCACCACACGAAGATTCTTAGCACCTCCACGCTGCTTTCGTGGATAGCTCCAACTGCGTGGCTGGAGGCGTTGGTCACGAATTCCCTGCACCCCCAGTCGAGCCGTTCGACACAAAAACCAACGTTTTCACTGGGTTTCAGGCGAATTCGGATTCCAGGAATCCCGTCCGGTTGCCAGGAATTCACCGGGAAACGTGCACATTTCGTGCATCAAATTTTGCTCGTCCTCAACGCGACACTCTGGCTGGCTATCGGAGCCTGCGCGGAGCCGGAGATAACCTGCTCTCGCTACATCGCCTAAACGTTCCCAACACGCTTCACCGTTCCCTGTTGAGCACCAACGCAATCGAGAACTCGTTCTTGAACACACGTCGCAAGCTTGGTCGCACAACGCGGTTCCGAGATGAGAGCAACCAAGCGAGCCGCTGTCTTTCTCAAGCATTGCTCGAGGCAGAGAAGGGCATTCGCCGGATCTCAGGACAATCATCGTTGGCAGCGTTGACGGCCGCTCTGACGCGACCAAGGCCTACCCCGGAGTGAAACGTCTTCGCCCGCCGACGGACGTGGGACTTTGCTTCATGCGTTCGTTGGACTGAACGCGACATTTTACGAAGTGGTTACGGCCGGAAGCATTGAACCGGAAGAAGGACTGCGGCAACTCGCGACCACAAGCCAGACGCTCCAAGCTAGCGAGCACTTCATCTGCGGCCACTTCATCAAGGCCAACGAAGCTTTCTCTAAATACAACTACAAGACAATTCGCTTTCGCTGAACCAGGAAGTTATTCCTGAGCGGCTCTTTAGAACAGTAAACTACCGATTCGCCCATCCTGATCTCGTTCATCTTCGTCATCTTTGGAAAAGAGATCAGTGGTATGGCTAACTTGTGCTCTGACCAGCGGCTCTCCGCTAGGCCCAAAGGCATTCAGGTAATTTATAACCTGCAAGGCATCGAGCGAAGTGACATCCGCGTCACCACTCACGTCGAGCGACAAAGAAGGTGAATTCTGTGAATTGAGTGCATTGATAATCTGAAGCGCATCGACAGCAGTGACCTCACCGTCTCGGTTGACATCGTATGGCCGAAAACGATCGTACTCAACATCGACGACCTTCGGACTGAGCGGTGTGACGCCCTCAACAAAACTCCAGCCAAACTCGGGCCGCACCTCAATCATTGCGTTGCCTTGTGCAATTCTTTGGAGTTGCAACGTTGCTATTATTTCGGTGGGGTCATTTGTTGTAAATCCGGACAACTCCACACCAACAACCTGTCCCGCTCGATCGTAAATACGCTCAACCGACGACAATGAACGATATGCTGGAGAAACGGCAGCTACATCGTTGAATCGCATAACCTCAGTGTCGTAAGAGACGACAAGAGAGAAGGTCCGCACCTGCTGACTTACCCCGTTGCCAGGAACCTCTAACTGAACATCTAATGTCCCATCTGACGATTCATTGGCGACAACTTGCAGCTTGCCGGTGATGTCGTCAAAAACCTCGACATCGATCGTGCCAGTACGCTCCAGGCCCTCCGCATCCACAGCGGTGACAGTCAACAAATCGCTACCAGAAAAACCTGCAGATGGAAGATAGCGAAGTGTTGTTGACTGAACGCCAACTGTGTCAAAATTATTTACCAGCACACTACTGCCAGCAGACGAATTCACTGACTGAACGACCAAATCCGCCCATTCATACTTAGTGTTTGGGGAACTCCCTAGCTCAGAAAGTTCGAAAACGATCGCATTACCATCGTAGGAAAACGACAAATCGTTCGATCCGGCCTGGCTAGCTACGATCCGGTCCCAAGAAGGAGCACGCGCTGACATAGACGGTAGCAATGTCCCCACCGATTCAACAGGCAACGATATCAACAAGTATCGTTCTTCCACCAAAGCGACACCAGACGTACTGCCAACTCGAGAGACAACCTGGAATTCTCCGTTTTGGTCCCGCTGTGCCTCAAAGTTTGCCCCTCTTAAATCGGTCAATTCGCTGAACTTTGGCAAATCAAGGGTTTGATACAATTCATTGATTGCGGCATCAGCTGCCTCGACACTGCCTTCCGCAGAAAGTAGCGGCGACAACAAGGCTCCGGCTGAGCCAACATCGAACTGTGCGATGTCATTGACGCCAAGCTCACCAGCACTGTTGCCTGCAATGATCGACTCGCCAGCAGTCGATACTTGGCCTGAATACTGCCCCCCTAAGATGGCGATTCCCGAACCAAACTCCGAGACATTGCTGGTAACCGCAGTTGAGCTAAGCCGGACGACCCCAGCTGTCGAAATTGCACCCCCAAAATAAATGCTTTCGTTTTCGACGAGGACCGAATCTGTTAGATCCAGTAGCCCTTGATTATTGACAGCACCACCACCTTGCCCTCCCGAAGCACGATTGCCAACGAACGCAACCTGGTCTCCCAGAACTGAGCCAGTGTTGTAGATTGCACCACCCTCAACCGCAATCGAGTTAGCGATCGCTGCGTTACTAATCACTAGGTGCCCACTGTTAAAGATCGCACCACCTCGCTCTGCAGAGCCACCAACGATCGACACGTCTCGCAACTGCAGCTCCCCCGCATTGAGCAACGCGCCTCCCTGTTGCACTTCCCCACCAATCAAATGCATTTGAGATAGACTTAAACTCGATCCTGAAAGGACACTGAAGATGCGATGACCTGCTGAACCGCCAATTTGCGTCCCCGGCCCGCTGCCGAAAATCGAAAGCTCACCACTAATAGCAGGAGCTCCTTCTGGAATATCAACAAAGCCCTGGGGGAGCGTAATTGTATCAGCTTCTTGAGTTGAGTTTGAAAGCTCGATTGCGCTTACCAACGCTTGCCCCAGCGATGTGTCCGCACCACTCTCAATTACATAGGCAGCTAACAACTCCCTCGACTCTAAACCTTCTATCGAAAGCCGCCTAGCTCGCATACCATTTGTCATCTTAAACCCCTGAGGTTTTTGGCCGAGTTACCAAGCTGATACTGAACATTTGCGTGTCTCTCGTATGACCCACAGTTACTGCACCATCAACGGGCGTCCCTGACCACCGCCACTTTGATTATACACCTGCACTACGACGAGGGAAACGTAAAAATAGTTCCCGTGCATCAGGTAGATCCAGCAAATCGCAGAACCCACCAGCTTTTCGCATCATGCGATATCAAGTTGCCTCCAACAGCAATCCGCCAAGCAAATACCGCTGAACAACGACACAGCGGCGCGATGCTCAACGGTACACTCGCAACCAATCTCTGATTGCAACAAATTTCTAACGAAAGCTACCTAAAGAGTGTTTAAGTGCGCAATTACTGCTGTCGCATCAGCCGACTCTAAGATTTCGTTTCCGTCCACATCGTAATAGTCAGGAGCATCAGCATCAACCTCTTTAAACAGCAGGGGCGTTGGCTCCGACGAACGGCGATTCAATTCGTTAATAATGCGGAGTGCATCGAGCGCTGACGCATACCCAGAGTTATCCACGTCGTACTTATCGTCTGGGTCCGTCGTATTGTTCTGCCAAGGATTTCGACCCAACGCGTTGATAACAATCAGTGCATCGAGAGCCGAATTCGTAAAATCGAAATTAACATCGAGCAGAGGGTCATAAGGACCGCCAATGTTCAAATGGTTGATTACAGCGTTTGGGTCATCAACACTTACGAACGAATCGCCGTTTGGATCATAGTTGTAGACCACGCCAGAAGGAAACCCCTCCACCGAACCAGGGTCCTCCGCCGAAACGAGAGATGGTGCAACAACGCTGAAAGCAAACACAAGCAACAAAACACTTCTTGACATCGAAAGCCTCAATAACTTTCCAGAAAGAAAACTGGCAGGTGCCAGTCGTGAACACCACAACAGAACTCAAGTAACAGAGCTACGTTCAGTGAGAAACCGCTTTATCTTCTTTGTTTTTCGGGTGTAGCAAAGTACGACCTATCGAAACCAGTGAGTCAAACCTGTTGCGTTGAAGTGGAGCGAGCACTTTTCTAACTTCACGTTCCCACGTTTCCAACTCAAGTGTCATCGAGACAAAATCACTGTCATCGATCTCCTTCCAACGGTTCTGGTGCGCGGACCGAGATTTGCGAATTTCAACAAGCTGTTCGGGCTCAATCTCTATTGCTTCGACAAGCACACGATCGGTCAAGATGGCGCATCCAAGAAGGTACGCCTGAACCCCTACGACCTCGCGGCGCCGCCGCTCTCCTAGCAAGGAAGCCAATTCCTCATCTGCCTCCTCGAATCGCACCTGCATCAGGCTGCGCAGGCTTTGCAACCGGAGTTCGGCCTCTTTTTCACTTGCATTCATTGCACCTTGAAGATTAACCAACTCAAGATCTTCATTGGTCACGTGCAGCCCGGAAAGAAGGTTCTTCATCTGCACCAGCTCGCCATCATTCAACCGAAGGTGCTCTGCCATAGCAATACAAATTTTCAATCGCCCAAAGGCTCCAGAAAACTCGGGGACCGACTTTCTCGCCAGTGCTTTCTCGACGTCGGCTTGCGAAACCAACTCCTTTTGCTGGTCACCCTCATTCGAAAGGCAGAAATCCATTCCGCCAAAGCCAAGCAAGAAGCCAAGTAGACAAGGCAAGAACCTAGAAGACGAAATCATCAAAATAGCCCAAAACAAAACACCGAATCCCCAGGTAGGCGCGACACCACCCGAAAAGGCTGCTCAATACTCTACCCCTCTAGCGCACACTGCGCCTACCCCCTCCGACGAAATTTCCCGGGAAATTTCTAGCCTCCGCGGCCAATGAGATTGCCAGCCGCACCCAAACGCTCCCACTCTGCGAGGCACCCGATGCGTGTCCAGCCAAAAAACTCGCTACGATTGAGGCACGAAGGCCTACCAGGATCACACTGCATCGCCGAAACCGCCCCGTTGATGAAATGAGCTCAAATTGGCCGAACTGCTCCCCAAATGAACCGCCCCACTCAGCAACGGGCGGCCCAAACGACACGTAATCACCTGTCCCAATGCCGAGGCCGCCTGACTCGCTGCAATGATCGCGATTCACTCGCCCTTTCAGCCCTGAGACTTCGCTTGCTTCGTTCCGCTCACCCTTTCCAAGGCACCTCTCTACCGCGGGCAGACCGCCATTTGCCTAAAAAACCAACTCCCATAGCGAACGCATCTTGCCTTGACGATTCATGCAAGCCGAATGACAAACACCGAAATGCAATATTCAATTGAGCACACAAGACGCCTAGCAGATGCCCTCCTAGGACAGAAGCAATTTTCAAACGCCAAATCGTCGTATTCTAAGATCCTGAAGGTCGCCCCCAGCCAGATAGACTGCAGAGAAAAAGCCCGAAGATGCGTCCAGAACTTGCCCCTATCGGACAAACACGGCTTTATTGATGCCTGCCTTTCCGCAATCAGGAATGAACGGCCAACTGCAGGCGACGCCATTCCCGGATGGCTATATTCCAGCCTTTTCGAAGCGAAATTCTCAACGCCGAGCCACCTTTGGTCACCTACTAAAAAAGCCGACAAGGCCAACAATCACCATCCCGGGAGTGCAATATGCAAACAGCGCAATCCATACAACCTACTGTCTGAGCTGATCGGGACAACAGGCCCCACAACCCTCTTCAATTCGATGCAATTCGTTACCAGAGGAAGCGAGGCAGCTGTCCTGTTTGATTCAACGCGTGCGCGGACGCCCCAGGATCTCGAACCAACCGACGAGTTAGAGCCCGACCTAAACGTCTGCATCATAGGAGGTGGCTGCGTTGGTCTAACGCTCGCGAACAGCTTGAAGATCAGCTTCGGAAGCCGTGCTCGCATACTGGTCATAGAAAACCGAACGTCTTCGCCGCACATAAAAGAACCTTACGGAAGAAAATGGCTAACCTACATCCCGATGGAGACGCTCAATGGCTTAATCGACCCAACCGTTTCGACACTAATTTCGCGAGTTGGCACAAATGGAATGATTGGCGTGCCACTGAACATTTATGAAACTCTAATGCTGCTTTCGTCAAAGTGTCTTGGAGTCGAATTCTTCTTCGGTGAATGCGACGAAATACTGCGAGAAAGCCAAGCTAGCTGGGACATCACGTTCGATGCGACCGGTGGCCGGCTAATACAACAGAGCATCAGCCACTCATCTGCAAACGAACTTGGACCAACATTCATTGCTGAAAACACTCTCAACTACGACCAAGGCTTTAGAAAGTTCGGCCTTCCGTCACACAACTTACCTAGCAAGCTTGAGATAGCAACAATATGGCATGGCCGGTATCTGCGACCATTAGTCCAAGGGCAACCAATTGCTGTCCCGAATCTCAAAATAACCGGAATCCCATTTGCTATTTTCGAAGAATTAGTTAGTTGGTGCCATCACCACAACGACGATGCAAAATTCTACATTTGGCCCGGCAATCTCCAGGCTCCCTTTAACGAGGCCCTCGTTTTCATTTGCTTGACACCCCCTGAACACATATTCTTCAAAAAGAACGTAACGTCACCAACAACGCTCTCCGAAGTGCGCAGGCTCTTGCACCCTGAACGATCAACGGACGAAAGAACCGTCGAATTATTAGAGCTCATCAACAACCGAGACTCGCTTGGCAACAGCAGAATAGAGCCCCCCTTTGTATACTCACCGTATTTCCTACCAGAAGGTGATTACATCGAGCATCAGTTCTCATCGCCGCTAGTACCGGTCGGCGACACTGTCTACAACGGCAACCCGAAAGTCGGCAACGGGCTTGCTCGCCACCTCAAAAACGCATGCCGCATCCACGATATACTTCTAGAGAACTGGAAATGAATCGAAAAAGTGAACTGAACTAGTTTGTACTCGCCGACAAGCGAGCCCTGATGTTTCCTGGTATCCCATCCTGGCCCTTTACCCCCAAGCCAAGCAACCACACAATGCAACCTCTCGAACAAACCGACGCCCCAGCACCAGAAACAGCAACCCCCTACGACCGAGTTCCATACAAAAGCTTTCCTTTCCGCCAGAGCCATCCCGAACGCCTGGCTACTATCGCGAAGCTATACGGCATTGAATCCCCTTCCATTGCAAGCTGTAGAGTCCTCGAAATCGGGTGTGCATCAGGTGGAAACCTCTTGCCAATGGCCGATCGTTTCAGAAACAGCGAGTTCGTTGGAATCGACCTATCCAACGCTCAAATTAGTGCAGGTCAAAAAATTGCCAAAGAAGCAAATCTATCAAATGCAAGACTCGTCCATTGCGACGTAAGATCGATCCCTTCAGACCTGAAAGATTTCGACTACATCATCGCTCACGGTGTATTTTCGTGGATTCCAAACGACGCCCAGACCGCACTTTTAGAAACCTGCGGACAGCTACTGACTCCGCTAGGCATCGGCTATATCAGCTACAACACTTTTCCTGGCTGGCGAATGCGGGGGATGATCCGCGACATCATGAGCTATCACACTCGAAAGCCGGGCAAACCGGAGGATCAAGTCAGAAAAGCCAGAGCACTTCTCAATTTCTTGGCGGAATCAGTACCGGTCGATGGAAACCCATATGGCATGCTCCTAAACACAGAACTTGAGCAACTGCAAGACAAGGAGGACTACTACCTGATCCACGAGCATCTTGAGGAGGTGAATGAGCCAATCTACTTCTCAGAATTTGCCGAACGAATAGAGAAGGCCGGGCTGCAGTACTTAGGCGAAGCGGACTTCTCGGTTATGGCAATCGAGAATTTTTCACCGAGCGTCGCATCCATGCTGAACAATTTGTCTGAAAACATTGTTGAAAAAGAACAATACATGGACTTTGTCCGCAACCGCATGTTTCGCCAAACCCTTGTCTGCAGGGATAGCGTGTCCATCGACAGAGGTCTTTCTCCAGCTCGTCTTCGCGAGCTCCACATTTGCTCGAACACAAAGCCTGCCGAGCCCATTCGCAGCCTGAGCGACAACAGCCCGGCAACGTTCGAGTCGGGGGCATCAGTCACAAAAACCACTGACCCTATCGTCAAGGCGGCACTGGCGCACCTAGGAACAATCTGGCCAAACTACATTTCGTTTGGACGACTGGTAGCGATTGCGAGATCACTGATCGCCGAGCAGGCTTCAATTGTCGATACGACCGGCTCCAGCTCAGAAGCCGACCGGCTTGGCAAATCACTATTGCGCTGCTATGCCACAGGCCACGTAGAACTATCAATCGAGCCTGCACAGTATTCGCCAACCCCTCCTGAGCAGCCGCGAGCAACAGACTTAGCACGGACGATGGCTGGGCAAATAGGATTTGTAACAAACTTGCGACATGAGACTGTCAATCTGTCGGACATCGAAAAGCGATTGCTTCTAAAGCTTGACGGCACAATCACCGTCGAGCACCTCGTCACCGAGGTCTGTGAACTCATGGACCAGGGACTGCTGATCGCTCACCAGAACGGAGAACCTGTGACCGACGCAGATATCTGCCGCGCCATCGCAGACGAGGTCGTAAGAGACTCACTGAGCAAATTTTCAAAAATGGCACTGCTGATCGAAAGCTAGAGGCAGACGATCTTCGTTTAGACGTGACCCAGAAGAGCGAGACGCATTGCCGCCAAACCGCCGCCTCGCCTGCACGCCTGCACAGGCACCCTGGAAAACTAGGCAAGGCTGGACAAATAGAAAGCGACAGCGCGAAAAAGACTTTGGATTTTGCCGCAAAATACATTTGCCGCTCAAATCTAAGGGTGGTACGCTCCCCGTCCAGCTAGTTACGGGGCTTTGCGCCGGCTTTCCTGTCCAATCTTCGAAATGGTCAATAATGAAATCAACTCCATCGTCGTGGCGTTTGGTTCTGGCAAAACTCGGTTTCCGCTTGACCTATCGCGAAGTCAAGCAAAAGCGACCAGCCGCTCGGGTCGTCGGTGAACGGCTTGAAGAGCGGAAGGTGATGGATGCGGAAGGTATCCCGATGGGGATAGTCGGGAGTTTGAGACCAACAATCGAAACGACGGACCAAGCGCAAGAGTCCACTTTCGAAGGTGGTTACGAACCAATCGTCGCACTGGATGGCTTTGCCAGAGAGTCATTCAGTGCGAACCGTCGTTTCCAGCCGCACCTCAACGCTACGGACCAGAACTTAGCGGACCCAGACAACTCAGTTGTCACCATTTCCGCCAATGGCCAATCCTATCAAATCGACGACCACTGGACCTGGGTCATAGATGTTGACTACCCGACGGTAGACACTTGGACCTACAGCGAGCTGTTCGTATATAGCTATGATGGATCGGCTGCATGGACGGACGCGGATGGCACCACAAACCAGTCTGATATCTCGGGTGAATATCGATACCAATTTACCGCAAACGGCGATGTCTCACTCGACAACGCCACTTACCATTTACTGGAAACCCGAGAAGCATTTTCTGAGCTGGACTGGGCGTTCAGCGACACCTTCACCAACGGCTTTGGAAGCGGCACAGAACACCGCAACGGCGACGAAGAACAGGAAGACAACTTCCGACTTTCCGTTAATGGTACGCGCATAGTTGACGCTTTCGATGCCGTCACAAAGGATGAAGATTACGACTATGACCTAGACGGCTATGTTGACTCACTAATCTGGACAACGACGACCACGCCGATCTGGGGCGGTACGGAGACAATCCAGACGACGGACGACAGTTACCTCAACTGGGAATACGATTCGGATATTGACCGCATCGATGTAGATGGAACTACGACATTCGACGAGGACTTCTACTACGACCTCGACATCGACCTCTACGACACAGACGTCGACTCCGAAATCTACACACGCTCAACGGCAACTGGTGGAGTTACCGAGAATAAATTCCTGGACAACAGCATCACAGACGCCGCGTTTGTTCAGACAGATTTCTCGTTGGATGGCGAACGGCATATTGACGAATACTCTGTAGTCGATGGCGAAAGCTTGGCCGACTACCGTTTCGAACGCACCGACGACATCACTGTGGCTCGCACTGAATGGGTGCAGACAATAGACAAGGCAATCGTCGGGCTTGATGCTGTATCAAAGACAACGGGAAGCTCTCCTTCGCTCACCACCACCACATTGGTTCGAACATCGGTTGGCGACCGTCGCTTTGGTGACAAGCATGACGATTTCAAGGCGACCTTCGGCACAACCCTTGAATCGGACTCAACATGGACCACCAGCTCCATCAGCAACACCAAAATTGACGACAAGAGCGAGGCAGGTAGTGTCTCCTCGATGACAAGCAGCTACACGAGCAGTTCATCCGGCGTCAGCAATCAAGATCAGCTGACCAGCGGAACTCACTCGCGCGTCGCGCAAACATTCACCACGACCGGCGCAAGCTCTATGAGCTTCAGCTCCATCGGCGGCGGCATGCATACTGGCTACTCAAAATCCCAAGCAACGCACTCATCATCGACCCCAACTGAAACGTCGTACGCAACTGTAAGCGAAAACCAGTACGACAACGGCACCACTTCCTGGAATACGAAAGGCTGGAGCACCGGCACACTACAGACCGACGGCTCATGGGATGTCGACAAAGGCGAGAGCTATATCAACACGAGCTCCGGAAACACAAAGTACGACACGAAATCCCACGGAAAGAGCACGAGCGTCTCAACTCCTGCGTCTGGCGTGACCGAAACGATTGAGAAGGACGGCAATGACACGTCGAACGGCCAAACCTTCTACATTGGATCAGCCAACGGCAGCCAATCCACCATCGGCGGAGTCTTCACATCGAACGATTACAGCAAACTCGATCGCTTTGGCAAGGACAAAAGCACAAGCACGTCCACCTCCGATTTTACGCGTGTTGACACTCGCACTTCCGGCACCGTCACAAACTCGACGAGCCACTCAACCTTCAATTCAGTCACAAATTCGAAGTCAAAAGCCACGACAGTTGAAACAAAGTCGAATTCAGACGGGCACACCAAAGCTTGGGACGTTTTCGATGAGACAACCGATGGCACAACTGTTAGCCACACGACCACCGACGGAAAATCAAACACCCAAGATATCCAAACAAACTTCTACTCGACTACGGACATTGAAAACGAGTCAAAAAGAGACGAGACGAACGTTTGGAAGAACGTCGCTAAACACGATTGGAAAGACGATTCGCAAATTGGGAAAAGCGGTTTCGAGTCGGTCGTGCTTGACACAGCTGGGACGTATACCCTTAGCGGCTCACTTGATAAGTCCTCTCATACCCAGGACACACGAACCGCCGGCCTCGTTCGAGTATCTGACTCCAAATCGTTAACCAGTTGGAAAGGCAACGGAACGTCTACGGGACTTGATCAAGAAAAAACAACTGTCTCGATCGGCTCCGCAACCGTCATAGAAAAGTCAAGCGACTCAACATCCAAAGACTCTGGCACGAATCTATCGCAGTCAGAAACGGTCAGCACGATTGACGGGACCGAAGTCCTAAGCCCTGGAGTCACTCGCGAAACGCATTCAAAGTCAAACTTTGTCGATGATCGCGATGGGAAATTCATCACCAATGCATCCGATTCTCAAACCAGCAAGACAGTAGGAGCAACGACAACCAAGACCGCCCACTCCTATTTCGACAATTCGGAAAAGGGAGACCGTAAATGGTCCAGGGACGATGAAGGCACAGTCACCGACATCAATCGCGGTACAACGAATTTGAAAACGTGGCAAAAAACGGAGTCGAAAGGACACAGCGATTTCGACGGCACCTATGAGCTCTTCTCGATTGCCGAGACTAATCTTTACGCTAACAAGACGACCGACTCATTTTCCAAGTCTGAGTCGACCGACGACGGCCTGACCAAATCTAACTCTGACATCACTGTCACCAGCAAGTCGACCGACGCTCGCCAAGCTCCCGGATACGACATCGACGCGACAAAGGGAACTCCGCAAACGTTCTCGGGAACGGTTGTGACGCAGTCAGGCAAAAACCACACCCTTACTGCCTCGACTGGTTCTCTTTGGACATACAGCCTCGAACAGGAACAAACTAACGTTTCTGGAGCAACAAGTTCAACGAGCCAATCAGATTCGAAGTCAAAGGACAAGAACGACTCGACTTATGTCTACGACAACACAATGAAGTCGAAGACGGTAACCCCCACCAGTCACGGGCTCACATGGTCCACTGCGTCGGAAGTGAAGCACCTCGAAGGCAAAGACTCTTCGAAATCCAAAGCAACGACCCATGACTTAGTCTTGAACGGAGTTCATACCGCGTACGAGACATCAGAGAGTGATGGAGAAGGCACATCGAAAGAAACCGTCACAACAAAACGTCATCAGGAAGTTAGCGAAGCATCGACGACCGGCGGTTGGACTCGGACGAACAATTCCAAAGCGGATTCGAAGAGCGTCCGTAGCAGTGACGGAAAGTACGATTTCCACACCGAAAGCACTTACGAGTTGTTCGCTGACAGCACGACTGAAACATACGCCAAGTCAAAACGCAACGAATCAGGCAAATACAGCGACAAGACAAAGGACTCGGGGAACGGAACCAAGATCCGATACACCGTCGCAACAATAGACGGATCTAGCACGCCACAATTCAAAGAGACGGTCACCTACAAATCGAAGTCCAACCGCGACCTGACCGACGTCAAATACAAACAGTGGTCGACGAGTCACGTCGAAGGCTATCGCGACAACACTTCGTACTCGAAGGAGGTTGAAAGCTACAACGAAGGCGGAAAGGTCGTCGACAACTCAAAACGCAATACGACCATGGATGTTGCAGACTATGGGCACACCAAAAGCCATATCGATCAAACGCAGGATGGCAAATCCGAGGCAATTCTCAACCAGTCGGGCACTTTTACCGCGTCAACATTTACCTCATCTGTCCTGGTGTCAGGTATCACGCCGAACACGGTGTCAACCAATAAGTACGACGAAACATCCACGGTAACGCTTGCAGAGAATTCGTCTGAATACAATGGCGAAAGCTTCGACTACAAGTACAGCGACACCAAAGGGATGCTCACTCACACCAAGACCGATGGAAACGAGAAGTCTACCGGGACCGGAACTGCGTCATCCAACTATTTTGTGTCGACAATCAATGGCACAACCACGGAAGACCGAACGGACAAACTGAAAGTAAGCGGCAATTTCACTTGGGGCGATCACTCGAAGTCAACGCTGACACGAGATGACTCCACCACAGGTGGATACGGAGGTGGCTATGGTGGCGGCTCATCGGGCTATGGAGGCTACGGTGGTTACGGAGGCTACGGCGGATCACCAGCGGGACCAACCGGTCAAAACGTCCAATACGACTGGAAAGTCGTCACAATCAACAACGATGACGGCGGTGGAAAATTCGAGACGATAAGCAACTCACAATTCAATCGTTACGCGGATGGCTCGACGCTGACTGACAAACTTGACAGCCGATCAGAAAGCAAAGGCTCTTCTCTGGGTCACACAAAGGTTGACGGAAAATACACGCAGACGACCACCGACAACGCCACCAGCCACACAATCAAGTCAGTCACGGATGTCGACGACACATCCGATGTAACCACAACCTGGTCCGGCTTCAACTCGACTCGTTCGATCGTGGGAAGTGATGGATATAGCAAAGTGGTCGTCCGCGACAAACGCAATGAAACCTCAGTCGTCACTTGGGACGATTCAACCATATCAACCACCAACGGCGATGCCAAAACTCAAGGCCATGCCATCATCACCTCCGAGGGCCACAACAACACCACCTCTGATGGTTCGATCACGTCGACACTCGACCGCGACTGGACAACGACCTCGCTTGACGGATCGTCAGGTGGATACGGAGGCGGTTATGGAGGTGGATACGGAGGTGACAAATCGGGGCACCTTTACACCACCGCCAACGGTGGTGGCAAGGGAACCTGGGACAAGTACCAAGAGAGCAAAACCAATCGGACGATCAGCGGCTTCGCTTACGCGATCAGTGAGATCAAATCCGACAAAGGCAAATCCAACTTCAGTGTTGACCTGACACGCAAACACGACATCAAGGCCGGTGTCCACACGTACAATGCGAAGGTGGGGACACAGACTTACCACAGCGAAGGCAAGCAAACGGAAACCGAAAAACGCTCCACCACAGGTTATGAAACGACCTCGGGCAATGTCAGCGGCGGAACGTTCACGCAGACTGTAACCAAAAACGACTCGACAGACGTCGGTACGATTACGAAGTACGGCACAGATGTGGTTCTCGCTGTCACACACAAAGCCAACGGTGAGACCGACACCAAAGCCACTACCGACACTGAGTTCTCGGAAAAAGGGACGATCCGGACGGAAGATGACAAAACCACGACGCACCGTGTTACTACTTACACGGCAAACAACCGCGTCGTGGATTCGACCACCGTCGTAACGAACAATTCGGTGAAGGAACGGACGGATGGCTGGGTCACCGATGCCGGTAGTAAATCAACCACCACCAAGTTCGACGAAACAACCACTAAGCAGACCGTCTCGGACATCAACACCAGCGACAAATACGGCGCGGATAAGAACCACGATGACAACAAGGATGTCCGCACAGTCACCCATTTCCGTAGCGTCGACAACTCGGGCCCGACGCCCGTCACAAAATACAACTCGACTGTCGTTCATAAGGTGTATGTCGACAACAAGCACACCGGCGAATACGACCGCAAAGACGATATCCAGGAGTTTAGCAACTATTACTATGGATCCAGCAATGGAGACTACCACAAGTACTCTGAAACCGACGTATCGCACACATTCGATACCCGCATTGAAACCCAGACCGCCGGTTCGTCGAAGGTCGAAGTAGCGATCGAAAGAGAAGTGTTCCGCGACTTCGATCGCGATGACAAGTACGCCGACAAAGGATCGACGGCCGGGAGCAGCGGTTATGGTGGCTACGGGGGTTATGGTGGCTATGGGGGTTATGGTGGCGGTGGTTCCGGCGGTTACGGAGGCGGCACATGGCACAATGAAGGTTCATACTCGCACAAAATCGACGTCCAACACAAAACCACGGGGGTCGGCGTCTATGACCCGAACTCGAGCGGTGGATATGGCGGCTACGGCGGAGGAGGATCCGGTAGTGGATGGAACTTTGATCAGGGGTATGGCGGTGGCGATCCGAACGGAGGTGCCTTTGACGGCTACACCAATCCACATGTGTCAATGAAGTCATTCACAGGAGACACCAAGCAGTCCTATTCGACCGATATCTCCTACGGCTGGAGCAACACCGGCATTTACGAATACTCCGAAGGCAAGGCCAGCGGAGGCAACTGGCAAAGCTCAGGTGGCAAACTTGACGGTTCATACTCACTCGATAACAAATCGGGCCAAGTGACCTTCAGCGGCACCAATGGCGATCGGTACGCAAGCAACACGTACTCTGGATACGACAACACCGGCACACCATTCAGTGTCACATTACAACTGTCTACCGAAGACTACGTGCCACAGCTTGCCACCTCATGGCAATTCTCCGTCGGTGCCCAGCTAGTAAATAGCGTCAATGACCTGACAACCTGGATCCAGGACACTGGGACTGCGTTTATCAATGAGCTGTACTTGGCAACAGGCGATCCCGGAGGGGCCTGGGACTACTACGAACCCGTCATCATTGATGCGATCGAATCGTACCAAAGCTACGTGAACGGCCAGATTGATGGCTTCCTCGACGTAATCAACCCGTTCGAAGGACTGGTCGTTTATGGATACGACCTTTCCATTCCAAACCTCGGGGCAATCGAAGGCCATGAGTTCGCTTACACGGTTGGATATGTAGAGGGCGCCGTTGCGGGCGTGGTTGTCCAAATCGGCGTCGGCGTTTTGTCAGGAGGCGCCTCGGCACCGGCTTGTGCCAGTGCAATTGCAAAAGTTGGCCTCGCGGCAGCCCGCGTCTACTCGTTTGTGGACACGGTGGCGGCAGTGGGCCAAGGCATCCAGCAAGCCAACAACCTAGCGACCAACGGTGGCAACATGACCGGCTGGCAGATCGCTGGCAACGTTGCCATGATCGGTCTCAACTTCGCACCCGCGTTGGGAGCCGCCGGAGGTGCGGCCTTAAAGAAACTCAACGGCCCGGACTTCCTGAAGCTCGGCGGCTGCTTTGTCGCCGGTACGAAGGTCCATCTGTCTGCGTTGCCCGTCGCAAAATCAAATCTCGAGATGGCCTATGCGACCAACGCCAGCGAGTCGTTCAGTTACGACCTTGGAATTGAATGGGAGGCCCCTCAGGCTGAGTCTGCGATTGTCGTCCCGATCGAAGAAGTTCCACTCGGCTCTCGGATCGACACCAAGAACCCAGAAGCCTTCGGTGCCGAGAATCGGATTCCCGACGCACACGAATCAACGTGGCGGCTGCTTTCCGCCGAGATCGAGCGTGAAGATGGAGCAAGGGTCGAGGTCGAGCTTCTTCGCCCGCTAACGTGGATCGAGGAGCAAGGCTTCCAGACGGGTGCGCGCCTTCACCTGCAGCTTGAAGAACTGAATGTTGCCGGCTGGGCAACCATCCGTTCCATTGAACCTTGCCCGCCACTCTCTGACGGCCACGGCAACCTGGTCACCGGACGCTTCGTCACACGCGGGGCAACCAATCTCGTCGAAGCCACCTTCAGCGACGGAACCATCCTCAATGGCACAAGCATCCACCCTGTCTGGTCACTGGACCGGCTGGAATGGGTACCGCTCGGTGAACTCGAAATCGACGAACAAGTCCATAGCAATGATGGCCCCTTGCAACTTGTTTCTCGAGCCTTCCATTACCAGCCTACCGATGTTTACAATATCGAAGTCGATTGCGAGCACGTCTACCAGGTCGGTAACTCTGGTATCCTGGTGCACAACAATTGCTATCGAGCACTAGACGCAGACGACCTTGCGAGGTACGCAGCTGGCCAGCGGATCCTACCGAAAGGAGTTGGCGGAACGATCACTGATCACATACAAGGCTATCCGACAAAGTATATTTCAGCGTCACTTGAAGAAAGCGGTGCTGCTTTTTACAAAAGTGGCGCAGGCCTGGTAAAAATTGACATCAAAAAACTGCTTGAGACGGGATCGGGAGTCGTCTCTCACTCAAACGTGCTCCAGCACGTTAAGAGACACGGCCGCGGAATTGACGTTAAGAATGTCCTTCGAGCAAAGGAAATACTTATCACCGGCGGAATCGACCCTCGGGCAATCATAGAATACCTGAATTGAGGGAAGTTAATTCAAATGAGTTCAAATCTTGCAGTCCTGCAGCATCATAGCGGGATCACTCTATTGGAGAATGGAGTACAACCGAGTCTCGCAGAAACGCTCAGACCGTTCAAAGGCTGCAATGAAGAATCGTTTGCAGAATTCATGCAGGCGGCAATCTCCGAATACCGAAACCTGTCCCAACCGTCAGCCATTGACCGCGATCTGATTAGCTCCATGATAGTAATGTGCCAAACACTGAGACTTCTTGGCATCGCGGAACTGAGTCCGATACGAAGAAACGGCCTCGCGACACCAGAGATGCTAAAGCGACTAGAGTTTTGGCTTGAATCAATCGAGTCGTTTCTCTCACACTCATTGAGTAAGAACTCAAAATCAGCTTGCTTGTCACGACTGATCAGCTATTTGTGCCATGGTAGCGTTGAGCGTCCAGAGCTGTACGCGTTTTTGACCGAAGATCTGAAAGAAATTGCGAGAGATAAACATTCGGAATTAGTCGATGAAGCTAATGAAATACTCAGCAAATTCACGAAGGCTACATAATCTCCAGTGACTTCATTACATTGTCAGGGCGATTGCACGGCGAATCACGTGCTGAGAACGACTCTTTCCATGTAGCCGTCGCCCGAACCCGCAGTGAGGCGTTTGTTCTTTGCTCCACACTTGGCTGTTTTCTCTTGTTTCAATAGACCCAATGCGGTTCGCCGCATCGTGTAGAAGTTCTCATCGCCATGCCCCTTGCGGATTCGATATTGGCCTTCGCCGAAGATCACATAAGTTGCCAGTGGCAACTGTTTTCAGTTCCCCAATGCCCACGAACCGCGCTGGCGAAGTCTTCACTAGGCAGCATCTTACTAACGATGTAGTATCGAACCGAGATCTCATCGCCCTTGCGGCGCTCAGTGTTGCTGATTGACATTCCAACGGCTTGGAGTCCCTTCCACCTTGAAACGTCTGGCAGGTCCGCTTAGAGCTCGTAGAAGTAGTAGCTTCGCTCGTCGATTCGACCATGAGTGCGTTCTTCCGTGGTTCTCCGGGGAATTTAGTGGCGAGAAATGAAGAAATTGAGCGAGGAGATTTTTTGACATAAACATTTACAAACTTCGCACAATTGCAAGAGACCCGCGTTTCGAAGGTTTCGGATGGGATCTTCCAGGATTAACCAATCCAAACGACCGAACCTGCGACTTTACAAATTTCTATCCAGAAACCCCTGACTTCAATGTCCCGCGACTGGGAGCTGTCTGGGATCATCCTGAATTCACGTACCAGGAAAACGTGAACCCTTTCAACGACTTCCCTTGTTGCGATTTTCATGTACCAGTTTTCAGCAAACGGGCAACAGCAGCACTCTTTCGCGCCCTTGATCCCAATGGGGAGCTACTTCCGGTAAGATCGAAGTTCGGTGACTATATGGCATACCAAACCCTCACTGTGGTATCTGGTGCTGTCAACCAAGATCGAACGAAAGGTCTGCGACTAAAGAAGAACCCTCACTTTTTTCTCGATATTGAAGAATATCATCTCAAAGAGTCGAAACTGAAAAACCTCTCAACTTTCCGCCTAGCTGAGGACCTATCGACAGTTCTAGTGACTCAAAATTTTGTGGACACTGCAGAGGCAGCCAAGCTTCTTGGTTTCTTCTTCGATCCGATATGGCCACTGGGGGCAAAAGCCCCTGACCCCACGGAACTAAAGGCAAAGTCCCTCGAACGCTCACAGGCAAAGACGCTATTAGTTTGCGTCCCTTCTCAACACCTGGACGAGACTCGCAATGCAATTGCCGAAGCATTGATATTAACCGAACCAAACACCCCCTATCTCGGAGGCTTGGCTGGGGAATTGGCAGACACGGAAGGAACGAAGATTCTCTTGCCTTGCCCAAACCCAAAGAAGCTGCTGACGCACATCACACCCCTGTTGCGTTCCTTACCATGGGGGGAAGAGCTAAGTGCATCAGCATATGACAGCCCGTATTGGGATAAAGATGCAATGGAAAAGCCAATTAAGCTTCCTTAGACCAAATCGCTAAACTGATGCAACACTCTCGCTCCCGAATCGACACGAAGACCCCAGAAGCCTTCGGTACCGAGAATCCAATACCCGACGCACACGAATAAACGTGGCGACTGCTTTCTGCCGAGATCGAGCGTGAAGATGGAGCGAGGGTCGAGGTCGAGCTTCTTCGCCCGCTAACGTGGATCGAGGAGCAAGGCTTCCAGACGGGTGCACGCCTTCACCTGCAGCTTGAAGAACTGAATGTTGCCGGCTGGGCAACCATTCGTTCCATTGAACCTTGCACGCCACTCTCTGACGGGCACGGCAACCTGGTCACCGGACGCTTCATCACACGCAGCGCAACCAACCTCGTCGAAGCCACCTTCAGCGACGGAACAGTTCTCAATGGCACAAGCATCCACCCAGTCTGGTCACTGGACCGACTCGAATGGGTGCCGCTCGGTGAACTCGAAATCGACGAACAAGTCCATAGCAACGATGGCCCCTTACAACTTATTTCTCGAGCCTTCCATCACCAGCCTACCGATGTTTACAATATCGAAGTCGACTGCGAGCATGTCTATCGGGTCGGTGACGCTGGGGTCTTAGTCCACAATGCCTGCGGCGACAGCGCGGCACTGGGCAAGGACCTGACGAAAAATGGAGTGTGGAAACCTCCGTTCCTATCAAACAACGGGGTTTCGCTCTATCACGCGGCGCATATCGTACCTTCCGAAATGTTTAGCTGGGTCAAAGCTGCAGAGCGACTCGAACTGCAGCGAATACAAAAACTATTGAGGGATACTGGACTTTCAAATTCCGCTATCAATGGATTCTGGGCGAGAGCAGGTCATTTGGGCACTCACAAGGCGAAGTACATAACCGAACTAGTGGATGAATTTCAAGGCGTGGTGTCGAAGCCTGATGCGATCGATGCATTAAACCGCCTTCGCGGGCGCATATTAAATGGAGAATTTGTATAGTGGAGATATTTGAACAGTCAATGACTTTCGATGACCCAAGATTTGAAGCCATAGATTTCGATCAAGCTGATTCGCTCTTCGGGGGCGGGACGCTTGACGACGATTTCAATTCGGGACTGGGCGTTAAGCTATCGTGGTCTCCCAAAAGCTTCTCAAATGCATGGGTCCCACCTGTAGTCGCTGGTGCATTGCGTCCATTCGTGGATCTAACCCGCGTAGCCATTCGACACCCTGTTTACAGCCCTAGAGCGGTGGAAGTACTAGGAGATTTATTGTTGAGAAGCGGAGAGCTACTTCCTGTAAAGACAGTCGCTGGAACGTACTACATTTTCAACATTCATCATATTTCGGATGCACTAGATCGCCAGCACTCAAAAATATCTTTCCCAGCTCCAGGCAGCTCGAAGGAAACTGCGTTCGGAATCGACTATCACGTATTCAACCCTAATAGATTAGATGGCCATGCCATTTTCCGTGTCCGAGAGTGCCCTCAGCGAGTTTACGTCACCGAAGAGTACAAGTCGCAAGTCGAGTCGGCATCATTAAATGGCTTTTGCTTCAACAAGGTGTGGCCACTAGAGGAGAACGCAGACTGGAAGCAGTTAGCGGCAAAGGCGGCGAGGCTACGAAGCAGAGATGTGGCAAATTTAAATGGCGAATCAATGACTATTTCCTTAGCGATAGCAGGTTCCAAACCAACCCAAAGTGAAATTGACATTGGCTACAAAATTGCGGAACAGGTCGCTAACTGCCTTGCCGATTCGCAATCGCAAATCTCCGACGACTACATAGGTGGTGTCGAGCAAACTGAAGCCAGCAAAAAGGCATTGCTAATTCACCTTAGTGGGCCTAACTCACAAGAAATCTTTACCGCGGTTGAACCCTTGGTCAATCAAATTGAATGGCCAAACCCCGTGGATGTCATCGTGTGGAAGGGAAATCGAAACAATAAAAAGACTGAAAAGTCTAGAATCAAGGTCAAACGCCCCCTGAAGAAACCGCAACAATGAAACTCCAGCTCGTTGAAATGACGGAAGAAAACCGAAAGCTAGTCACTGGCGTAACAGAGACCGCAATTCAGCGATTCGATCTTGACACGGACTCACCGGATGCGGCTATCGCTCAAATTGGCCAACTAGTTGTCCAGGCTCAGCGAGATGCAACTGCGTTGCAAAAGCTTGCGCCCAATGAAGACGGCTCTGTACTGCTAGGTGTTGCTTGGGGAGAGCAACTAAGACTAGCGTTTGGCTGGGCCTGGAAACAGATAGGGAAAAGCGGCGAGCGTGTTGCAAATCCTTTGCTGGCAGTCGCCGCCCCTGATCAATCAATGGCCATCTTTCCGATAGACTACGTGCGCGCATACCTAGATACCCCCGCAGCTGATTGCTGTATTGAACTTTCCTACAACATGATCAAAACAAAGTCCCACCCTCTATTCTCCGCCGGAGACTTGGTTGACTTCATGGAAGGTGTCCGCCGCGTAGTGCCCCGCTGATATTCGGCATTGACTCGCACCCAATCTTTCCCAAGCAAAAGCGCATCTCGCACCCTTTCTCTCCTTCGCTGGGGTCAGGATTTGCATTGGGTTCTCGGCAAAGATAGGCTCGCGGACGCCGCTAGAAATCAGTGCAAACCTAATCCCGGTGACATGGCGTTCACACAAAATCCATGAGGAAGTATCGGGTTGCCAGCTGCTCAGATAATGGGCTGTTGCGAAAGATTGCATGATCGACGCAGGTTTAATATCAATAGGCGCATCGCCCCTGGCGTGTGCTGGCAAAACCGCTCAACTGGGATCAAAGGCAGCCAGCTTCTACACGTTCGATGACATGATGGCGTCAGTGGGCCACGTCATCCAATAGGCCAACGACCTAGCAGCCAACAGCAGCGACATGACCGGTTGGCAGATCGCTGGCAACGTAGCCATGAACGAACGCAACTCGGGAGCCGCCGGAAGTGCGTCATTGAAGAAACTTAACGACCCGGACTTCCTGAAGCTCAGGTGTACGCCAATCGTGGGCTATCGCATCCGTACGTTTATACTTCAACAAGGATGGTAAACGAATGAAGTTCCCTCCTAAACACGAGCGTCTTTTGACAAAGGGGCTCTTCAAAAGCCTCAGTGACAAAGAGAATAACCTGGCAATTTATGACGTAAAGTTTCCAGTCGAGACACCGTTGGAAAATTACATTAGCCCAGACCGAATTGTCGAGGTACTCCCCTTCGCCGTGAATGGAGCCGGTGATATCTGGGGCTATCTTGTGGCCAAGCTGCCAGAAGCGCCCGTGACACTGTTCTACCACGACGACACGATTGCCGAGGAGCAAGCCTCAGACATCGAGTCATTTTTTGTGCTTCAGCTTATTCGAGACGCGATCTATGGAACAAACGAAACTCACCCTGGAGTTCCCAAAGGAGAAACACGCGAGCATATACTGCGAATGTGCGATCTTTTGCGGCCAATGTTCTCACCGACATCAATGCAGCATCTATTGGACCTAAAAAACACAGTTGAACAGGCCCCCGAAAACTACAACATACACCCATTAGATGAGCAGTCAGGTGAACAACTCATCAAAAGCTTGCAACCTCAGAACCAAATCTTTGACACCTACGACTGGCAAGACTTTTAGCGAACCCACGATCTATCTATTGACCTAAAGTGACAACAGGCAGCACCAACAAGTGACCAATAAGCTACTTTCAATTTCGACAATCATGCCAAATGAAGGATCGACAATCGCCCCAACCATCGCGATCGCGACTGACATAGTTGACTTGGTTCAACTCGACGATTTCGTCGGCCATATTGCAGAACAGTCCAAAGTCTATAGAACAACGTGCCGGCCCGGAGAGTACATGTTACTAATTTCAATAATAGGCAAGCGATGTGCTGAACGATTTGCAGTAGAGTGGAGACGACTAGCCAATATCGACACCGTGCTTGCAGAGTACACTCGCAATTTGATTGCGGCCGACGTGTTGGTCGGAACTCGCGAAGGGGTTATTCTCGAAACATCAAGCCTGCTCTAGTAACAGAATCGATCTTAAGGCTTTTCTAGCAGCCGCATCGAGGCCAATGAGCTAGCGTCGTGAAGCGGAGCAACACATCGAGCATCAGCGTCGGGCCCCTGAACAAAGGTGCAAACGCATTCGGCTCTGAACTCCGGTTTCCAACGCACACCAATCAACCTTGCAACTGGCTCCCATTGAGATCGAAAGCGAGTAGAGATTTGCGGACTGCTGAACGATGAACTACTTCCGTTTGGACATTGAAGTTGACGACTGTAATGCTAGGTTCATAGGCGTTGATCACGAAGACGAAAATGGGAACTGGCACGACGTCTGGTCATTCTCAAAACGAGAGACTATTAATGACGTCCCATTTCGATTTTCCGTCTTCGAGGAAGGGGCAAAGCGTGATTTTACAATATCATCCTTCAATATCCCGGTCGTATCCAAAGCATTCAAAGCTGCTATTGCTCCGCTCGTTGAGAACGACGTTCAATTTGTGCCACTGACACTCGGCAACGAATCGTTATACGGGATGAATATACTGTCAGCCTTGCAGGCAATCGATTACGGCAGATCGCTGCTCGACATCGGCGGAGAGGACACCGCATTCGCAGGCAAGATTCGCGGGTACGTAAAGCTTGCAATCGACGAAACGAAGGCGGGAGACTCTCACTGCTTTAGATTAACTGAATTCCCGGTGCCAATTATCGTCAGTGAGGTTCTAATGAAAGCATGCCTATCAGCTCGCCTCACGGGAATGGCCTTTGAAAAATGCAATAGAGCCAGCACTGGAATGTAGATACTGAAGCTTTCCGGCTCGCAATATCTTCTCCTGATCCCCAAACAGTTTCTCGAGCGAGCCTATGCCTCCAACGCAAGCGAGTCGTTCAGTTACGACCTTGGAATTGCATGGGAGGCCCCTCAGGCTGAGCCTGCAATCGCTCTCCCGATTGCAGAAGTTCCACTCGGCTCCCGAATCGACTCGAAGAACCCAGAAGCCTTCGGTGCCGAGAATCCGATTCCCGACGCACACGAATCAACATGGCGGCTGCTTTCTGCCGAGATCGAGCGTGAAGATGGAGCAAGGATCGAGGTTGAGCTTCTTCGCCCGCTAACGTGGATCGAGGAGCAGGGCTTCCAGGCGGGTGCACACCTTTACCTGCAGCTTGAAGAACTGAATGTTGCCGGCTGGGCAACCATCCGTTCCATTGAATCTTGCCCGCCCCTCTCTGACGGGCACGGCAACCTCGTCACTGGACGCTTCGTCACACGCGGGGCAACCAACCTCGTCGAAGCCACCTTCAGCGACGGAACCATTCTCAATGGCACGAGCATCCACCCTGTCTGGTCACTGGACCGACTGGAATGGGTGCCGCTCGGTGAACTCGAGATCGACGAACAAGTCCATAGCAATGATGGCCCCTTGCAACTTGTTTCTCGAGCCTTCCATCACCAGCCTACCGATGTTTACAATGTCGAAGTCGACTGCGAGCATGTCTACCGGGTCGGTGACGCTGGTATTCTGGTGCACAATACTTGCGCTGGCGACCACCACATGGTACCCAAGTCGCTCGGAAGCAGCACACCTTATCGTCATTCATCGCTCACACCGTTGACCGAAGCGGAACACACAGCGTTGCACGCAGCTTTGAACACGCACTTGCGCAGCGTAACCAAAACTATTGGAGGGAAGGTAGTAGACATGATGCCTAGGGCTTATAATTCTGGAGCGGTCGTTCAACGAAACTTTACTCGAACCGAAAGGCTAAAAGAACTTGCAAAGTTCTACCGAGTCTATGACGGCGGGAAATACATGGGAGATTTCTTATCTGAACTGAGAATCGCTATCCAAAATGGATGGGTTGCCTGATGAAAACCGATTTTTTTTGGATCTGCCCAAAGGACGTAAAGGACCAATCCTGGCTGTTCTATGAAATCAAAGAAGGTAAATTAGTTAAAAACAGCTTTTGCCAAAGCATGTCTTGCCCGAGGTGCGGCAAGTTTGACGAACTTTCAGCTCTGATTTCTATTGACGACCTATCAATTAGTGTCAATGCCACCGCCGACTGGTGCTTGTCAGGTGATGGAGTAATTTTGGTGTCTAGCCGAATCAAGCATATGATCATCAGTGAATTTTTAGACGAATGCAATTTCATTGATCATAGTGCATTGGGCGACTATTCGATCTGCATACCAGCAAACTCATTTGCTGTAGACGCAGCTACGTCAGAGATGGAGTTCCATCGGCAGTGCAAGGCTTGCGGCCGCTACCGAGAAACCTGTGGCTTCCCGGTTGTTTCTAAAGACTTAACTGCAAACATAGCTATGCCTACCACATTTTTTGAGAATGTTCGTGGGAGAGTCTTTTTCTACGCTTGCTCGAAGAAATTCAAGGCTGCTTTGCTGAAGGCGAAGGCACGAGGCATCTACTTTGATTCTGTAGTAATGCGAAGCGA
Source organism: Rhodopirellula bahusiensis (assembly GCF_002727185.1). Taxonomy (NCBI): domain Bacteria; kingdom Pseudomonadati; phylum Planctomycetota; class Planctomycetia; order Pirellulales; family Pirellulaceae; genus Rhodopirellula; species Rhodopirellula bahusiensis. Next base: position 108,126 of record NZ_NIZW01000019.1, on the reverse strand, counting down.
AACCTAATCGTAGACAAATACGTGAAACATGAAAAATGTGCCTTTGCACTATCAGTGAATGTAAAGCATTTATGGCGATCAGTGCGATAGCCCAGGACTGACGGGCACGGCAATCTTGTCACCGGACGCTTCATCACAACACGCGGGGCAACCAACCTCGTCGAAGCCACCTTCAGCGACGGAACCATTCTCAATGGCACAAGCATCCACCCTGTCTGGTCCCTGGACCGGTTGGAATGGGTGCCGCTTGGTGAGCTAGAAATCGACGAACAAGTCCATAGCAACGATGGCCCCTTGCAACTTGTTTCTAGCGTTTTCCATCACCAGCCTACCGATGTTTACAATATCGAAGTCGATTGCGAGCACGTCTACCAGGTCGGTAACGCTGGAATTCTGGTGCACAACCAGTATCATCATTTGGTATCGCACTACTCGAATGCGAAGCGAGGCTGGACTAGAAACTGGAGTGAAGAAGGGCGACAAATCCTCGCAAATGCGGACGTAAAACTTCATGGAAAATACAACTTAAGGTACGTCCCCAACCATACTGGACCTCACCCTGAACTTTATCACCAAAGAGTTTTTGAGCGATTGCAAAGCGCGGTGCGAGGACTAACTTCACACACTCCTGCTTACAACAAAGCAGTCCTCGATGAACTCGATAATATATTTGCTAAGCTTAGCGCTGATCCGATTAATGCGTTGAAAGGAATTGGACTATAATGGAACATTCGTTTGCACAGTGGATCCCCGCTTTCCCTGATCACTACAATGATTCTCCCTGGGTTGTCCATTTTAACCGCGACAATCTTTGCGGCCATTGGATGGATGAAGGTAAACGGATCACTAATTGGGATCCAACCTTGACTGCGGTGGCCTCGGACGGCCCAGATGCTTCGCTGGACTTCATGTTCGCAGATCATGCGTGGCCACTATTCTCAAGTCGACTTCAACGACATTTCAACAAGCACTACCCAGAGACTTTTCAATTCTTGCCGTTCGAATTTTCCCCGAAGGACAAGTCCTACATCAACAGAGACTTTGCGGTTGGTCAATGCTTACATCTAGTGGACGGCTTGGACCGAGAACGGACCAGTGTCGACAACGATGACTGGACGCCGCGAGCGAACGGAACGCTAAGAGTAAACTACCCATTCCATGTAATTTATGACCATGTCAAAGACCTACCAGCATTTCGTCTAGTCGGTAGTCCAGTGCAACTATTTGTCCGTGATGATGTTCAAAGATCCATCCTGGATTTCGGTTTCTCTGGTTGCCGATTCGACCCAAACAACCCCATCTGCACCGTCCGGAACGAATGACCAACCCCAACGACGCCGACTCAAACTTCAACATCCAAGAATGGCACGACTACAAAGCTAGACAAATCGAACAATGGATTGGTAAGCAGCATGAACACGTACTGCATTCAATAATCCCATTTCCAGCAGGCGGTGCACTCGACCTGTATCATTTTGACTTCCCCCAGCAGCAGGGCACAGCTGTAGTCACCATGGAGCTGTGTGACGCTCCAGGCAGAGGTCCCTGCAATTCATCATTCGCTGGCTATGAGCTGGCCATGTTCACTCGGGTCCCTTTCGAACCAAATGCAGCCCAAGATAAAACTGCATCAGCTGGGAGTGACTACATCAGATTCACAACAATCCTGAACACACTGGCTCTTCATTGCCTCCAAGTCCCAGTCGAGCGATTCGACACATGCGAATTTTCAGCTGAGACAAACGAGCTCAGAGGCAGCTATTTCGTATTCGACGCTATTAGCCCCGAGTCTACGCCCAATCAATTTGGAATAATGGTCCCATTGGAGATTCTTGCGACCGAATTTGAATTTGCACAACAAGAAGGTGGAAAAGAACTAGTGCGGCTACTTAGACAAAACGGCTACCATCCATTTTCGACAACCAACCGACTCCCAGTCGCCTAACAGCGCGTTGAATGTTGATGTTTCAATGGGCTTCTGACATAGGTCAACAAAAAGAATGAGAACACTCGATATTCTCCGAGTGACGATCGGCAGAAGTTCTTAGGAATGTGATGAAAGCGGAATCAGCCGCTATCCACTTGATGTAGTCTCTGCACCGGCTTGCCTACGATTCATCGATCCACTCAGCGATGCGCTGCCATGAACCCTGCTTGGCTTCGTCAAAGTATGCTTCGGACATCCGCCCTGCGTTTTGATAGTATTTTTCATTCGCGAGAATGTGATTGATTGCTTCACCAAGCTGCGAAACATCCTTGATTGCGAGCTGAATTCCGGCCCCGCTTTCAGCGAGCCGCTGACTTAGTAGCGTCTGCTCTAGCTGCAGCGGGATTGCAACCACCGGAACTCCCGCAATGAGCATCCTGGCGACCATCCCATGGCCTCCATGACAGACCGCCACGTCACAATGAACTGCAACATGATTCATGCAAAGTAGCTCCGTCGAAAATAGCATTGAAGGATACGCCGTCTCGAGATTGACTACATCTTCCTTCCGCAATCCAGGACAAAATACAATGGTGGGAAGCTTAAGGCGGTGGATTTGCAAAATTGCATCCTGGAACCCTTGAAACGGCTTCAGGTAAGCAAAAATCTTTGGCCCGTCGCCGTAGGGCCATTGCGGTTTCTTGCCGTTGTCGTCGACGTCAATCCCGACGTAGCAGGCCGCCTGACGTCGACCAAAGTGGTCGAGTTCGGGATAGGTCCGCAGAAAAACGTCGGCATCACCGTATATCTCTGAAAGATCTCCCAACGGTGGATTCCCAAACCGACCCGCAACAGCGTTCACCATACTAAGAGTTCTTCGCCGTCCTGCCTGCAAGCCTGACTCGTCTGATCGCATCCAAGGACGTATCAGCGGCAAAGGCGTTGGCGGAACCGTAAACCCGGTCCCTGTGACCGCTTTTCGAAAGCCGTATGCGCGTGCAGCAAACATCGCGACGGGACTGTGCTCAAATAAAACCGCATCCGGCTTACAGTGCTCAAAAATTTGAACCCACGCCGAACTCAATGCGTTCAATCCAGGTTCCGTACCGAAACCTATGTTATGTAGCATATGTTCGTAGGTCACCGGAGGATCAATTTCTGGCCTGAACGGCTCAATTCGATGCGGCGATTGGTAATACGAGACAGGAAGCCCTTCAAAGAGGCTTCCTGCCGATACCAGATCACGAACTGCCAAGCAAACTTCATGGCCGCGATCCAGCAGTTTCCCGGCCAGCGTACGAATCGGCGTGAGGTGCCCGAGCCCTCCTCCAAGCTCCCACGTAATCAACACCTTCGTCAAACCTCTACCCTCCACATTGATTAGCCCGCTAATTCGTACTGCAAAAACCCTTACCCGTTCGCCTCTGACCTACGCCCGACCTTCCCATCGAACCGATGTCATCAAACCTGAGTCAATGAGCGAACGGGATGACTCGTATTCAACGCTCATTCCGCACCAAAGCGAAGCTTCCCCCGTTTGGGACAGGTATGCATGGTACTGTCGATACTTCAGCGCCTCGTACGCATGTTCATTTCGCTTGACTTCACGATCAACCAAGCCAGAAAAATCAGCGAGATACTTAAAGTGCAGTAGGGCACCTGTCGGAAGCGATGTGTTTAAAAAGAAGGGGTAGGCAACATGCGGGTTCCAATACCACGTCTCAGCATTCCAAAAAATCAAAGGAACCTTTGCCTGCCATCCTTTATTCACCCCGAAGACCCTCTCTCCTGGGCCGCCAGACCATTTCACGCCTGTTTCTTCTCCGCTGATGTGCACCTGGGATCGCTGATACCCGATCCCATCAAACCAATTGCAACAATCCAACAACCGTTGTTCGTCTGCTAATTCCATTTCATGAACCGGATCCTTCGAGTACATCTCCACCATCAGGGCAGGAACGCACTGTCTATTTCGACTTACCAAAAGCTGGCACAGCTCAGGTAGGGACCTGGACTCAAAGCCATCGAAAACAAACTGCTCGTCCGCATCAGACCACAACACCCAACGATTGACACCATAGTGGCGATGAATCAGAGCAGAAATCCACCCAGACCCGCCAACAGATTGCCGGTAACGATTGTCTGTCGAATAAATATCGACATCGGGCTGGTATTTCAAGTAGTCCAACGTCCCATCTGTCGAGGAGTTGTCGATGATAGCGAATCGCTCGACGCCCAGGCTGCGGTAGTGCCGAAGGGTATCCGGGAGTCGCAACATTTCATTGAATACAACCATTGCTACGAGTGGAGTTGCGGGGTCCGGTGGAACGACTTTTTTGCGCACAATACGGAATGAATCTACGTCACGTTTCAGACGAGATCGTTCGGCTTGCAACACCCCCGTGACGTCCTTCTTTTCTTCTTGAACCGCTTGAGACAGCCCGCACTGGAACATCAGATCTGTAGAGCATTTTTCCGGCTGCAATCGCAACTCGTCGAACTCAACGTCAACGGAGAAGTAGCTCTTCAATGCTTGGTCGCGGGTGGCGATAACATTCCGAACGACCTGATCCCGATCGTTCCTCGGCCACCAACGCGTCCCATCGCCTGCCAAAGCATTTTCCCAGGATCGAATCACGTCCTTTTCGCGACGAATGACACGGACAAAGAGAAGTGGTTTCAGCATGGGCAAGTTCCAGGCGGCAGAAATCTCATGAACGAGCATGCACATGCTGGGGTGCTTCGCAACGATTGCCGAGTACCCGCCTGCTCTCGCACGACGCGCAGCCCAAATGATCCACCGTCGCAAAACCTGTACTCTCTGTTCAAATGTGCCTAGGTACTGCCATTTGCCTTCGTTTTCATCAAAACACTGAAGACAACAGCGTCGGAGATACTCGCTCTCATGCGTGGTGTAGCCTGTGCGTGCCTCGAAAAAGCTTTCCCCGGCATAGCATCCCAACTTTCGGAATGCATCGGTAACGGCCGAGGTGCCCCCACGGTAGGGCCCAAGAACAGCAATCGGTGTCAATTTCATTAAGCTAATGATCAAGCAGACAACTGGATGTGAATTCGCTAACGATAGCAGAACCCTATCCCTTCCGAGCGGTCAAGCTCTTTCCCTCGAACCTACCGACAAACGATTCACGCTGATCCCCTACTAACTGCAATTCGCACTCAAACCGTTCATCTGACGAAAAGGGCTTGCGGAGTTCGATTGCTCCAAAATTGCCGCAGATGAACGAAGCATTCTCTTCACCCTTCCAATCATGCCTATGGCCCGCTCAACAGCGCGGCGATCAAACAGACCGGACTTTCGTACTTGGCCCTATCATCGCAACCGTAATCAGAAGAGTGGATCTGGAATTGATTTCCTGGACATCTCCGCCGTTGCCTTAATGGATCGCCAATGCCGCACACTGCGAAGTCTATCTCGGCTCGGACGCGTGGCAATTTAGCCGCTCCGCGAGGGCTGACCGAGTCTCTATTTGGCCGTGAAGCTCGGCTACCCGCAGAACACGTCTGGCAAGTTCGGCGGATTCATGCTTTGGTTTGATTGCCTGCTCGTGATCGAGTAGCAATGTTGCTGCTTCTGTATTGCCGGCCGCTGCGGCCTTGTGGATCGGTGTGTAAAGCTGATTGTTGGTGATCGATGCATCAGCGTTGTGCTTCAGCAACAGCCTGATCATGGTGAGCCGGTTCGCTGCTGATGCCAAGTGCAGCGGGGCGTTGCCGCGGGCATCGGTCACATCGGGATTGGCAGCATTCTCCAGCAGCATGCTTGCCATGAACTCGAGCCCGCCCTTGGTGACGTAGTGAAGGGCCGTGCGTCGAAGGTTTCCTCGAGCATCAGGGTTTACCTCCGCTTCGAGCAAGACAGCTAGGAAACCAATGTCACCGGTGCGGGCGGCAAGATGGATCAGATGATCTCCCTTCTTTCCGATTGCCTCGTTCGGATGGGCTCCCAAACCCAAAAGTCGCCGAGCGAGATCGGGATGCCCATGCCGCAGAGCAACCTCCAACAAACATTGACCATCGAGGTCGCGAGCATGCATGGTCGCGCCTCTTCGCATGGCTTCATTGAACTCTGCAGTGCATCCGCTTTTGATCGCGTGGACAAGTTGAAAATCTGGCAACATCGCGTGGCAGACTGCCACGGCGAGCGTGCGAGCGCAAGCAATTGTTCACGCCGAGCTAGCGATACAAAAAGTCGTTGCGCATCGAGAAGAAGTCCTGTAACGTGAAGTCGTAACAACGTGCAGTCTCATGCACAGAAATACGACGAACATGATTTATGCATTCCTGAACCAAAAAGGTGGTGTCGGAAAGACAACACTCTCCATTCACACCGCCGCCGAGCTCTCCAACCGAGGACGACGAGTGCTGCTGATCGATGCGGATCCGCAGGGCAGTTCGCTTGGATGGTCGAACCATCGCGAGACGTCGAACTTCACGGTCGTCGGGATGGCCAAAGCGACCATCCACAAAGAGATCGAGAGTCTGGCCCGAGACTACGACGATGTTGTCATCGACGGTCCACCTCGAGTGACGGAACTGGCTCGATCGATCATTCTCGCTTCTAACGTGGTAATCATCCCACTCCAGCCATCGCCGATGGACGTTTGGGCTGCGGCCGAAACGGTTGACCTGGTTCGCGAAGCACAGATGTTCAATCCTGAGATCAAATGCTGCCTTGTACTGAATCGAAAGATCGCCAATACGGCAATTGGAAGAGATGTACGAGAGGCGTTGAAGGAACTTGAAGTGCCAATTCTCAAAAGCGACATCGGGCAACGGGTGGCCTTTGCCGAGAGTGCCGCGAGCGGGACAACGGTGCTGGAGCAAAAACGATCGAAAGCCGCGAAAGAAACTAAGAAATTTGTCAATGAACTAAGGAGGCTCCCATGAGCAAGAAGATCACCATGACAGCCCGCCCCAGAGCGAAACCGGAAATCGACAAATGGGTGGAGACTCGAGGATCGGCCGTAGCAGAAAAACCAGCCGTCAAACCGAAACGCCTGACCATTGACATCGACCCGTCCCTTCACAGACGGCTAAAGATGAGCTGCGTGAACCGAGACATCCAAATCGCGGACTTGATTCGCAAGCTCATCCAGAGTGAACTCGATAGTCAAGAACAAACCATGCCAGACCGCTAAAACGCAAACGTTCCGAACGGGGATTTCGTTTGACATCCCTCGATTTTGGTAAACCGGTGTTGGCCGCCGGAGAACCTAATCAGACCATCCTTCTTTCCGTCAATCGAATCGCTAGGCTGAACACCGAACACAAGACCTGACCCTGGGGGAAGCCGCCTCTGATCTGAAAACTAGGCAGTTCCCCTCGGTTCGTGTGCAGACCTTGAAAGTCGTTTCACGAAATGCGATTCGCATACTTTGCGAACCTCTTCGGGCAGCCCACTAGATCGCGCAACATAATCGACAACATGCATTGCGAGCATAAGCGACTGCTGCTGACCGCTGTCGAAGCAAGGCAATATTTCCCTGCCGAAGTTTAGGTCAATTGAAGCTAGCTGAAGAAGTTGCGGCACTTGAAACGCAGCCTTGGGATTCTCTAGCATCTTTCTTGAGAGCTGGACAAATCGCTCCCATTGCGGAAGCGACAAATTGTTGTCGTCGACGTGCTGTTGACCACGTGCTTCAAGCAATTGCTTTCGTAGATCGGAAAAGAATTTGTATTGCTCTTTACCGCCCCAAATCACCGTTTTTAGTGCGTCCGAAAGTTCATTTTCAGTGCTGGGATGCAGATGGCGCTGAAAAACCTTTCCTACACATGCAGCCAAACCAACGGAAAACACAGATGCCAGATTGACAACCATCGCGTTATGCTCGTGTTTCGCCGGATCGATTTCTTTTGCGGACGCCTTGCCTTCGCCAATAGCACGTCGCAGCAGATGTGTGAACTCTGCTGTTTCCCAAGCACCGGATGAAACGAACTCTACCAACGGGTCGAGACCAGGGAATCGTTTGCGCAGTGACCACAACTGTTCAAAATCTGCAGCTCCATATGTATGTGTTTCTGTCCCATCTGGAAACACCATCGCGTGATCGAACGTCTTGAAATCCTTCTCATCTAGCAGAAAGACGCTCATGGAACTCGCAAATAACTTATGGTCTGCCTCTATCGGCTGATTTGCACGACGCTGCAATACGATGTAGCCTTCGCTTGCGTTGTAGTTGGACATCAGACCGCTGAGCCAAATCACTCGATTCGCGGGCGATTGCCCCTTGAGGGTTTTGCAGTCCCCAAGTAGCACCTCCCAGCGTAGATTGTCGTTCGGACGAATTCCGAAGACATCGATATCGGTAATCAACTTCTGTTTGTGATGCTCGCCAGCTGAAAAATAAACAGGAACTTCAGGAATTGAAAACCAACCCTGGGCTGAGAAGTGTTTGAAGAGCAAGTCTTTCTGTTTCGCATCTTTCATCATTTTGCACCTCGTAGCAGAAAGCCGTCTATCTCTTCACGCGTCTCGGGATCCGTACTAACGACGTTGTCTTTTAGGATGCGTTTACGCCCAACCAAAGAGTCAACATAGGTTTCACCTTTACGAATCGCGAGGACTATGTCTTCATCAGCACCAGGAGCGCTGCTCTCACCCGATACCATCTGCATGGCAAGGTTAATCGCTTCACGATTCTCGGGTAGGTCATTCAATATAAAACGGTACTTGGTTCCGCTATCGTGCACGAGATGCCCCACCCTCAACGCAGCAACTTGCCGATACTGTTCGACAGCCTCTGAATTTGCACCGATAAAGCCACTGTCTCGCAGTTTTCGGAGTATCGCACGCGGTGACCAAATGCGATATTGAGCAGGTAGCAATTGCCCCTGACGAACTGCAGCAACGAGTGCCATTGCCGCTTCAAAAACGTGCCTCTTGAAGGGCGGAACTCCAGTGTGCTGAGGAGGTGGGCCAAAAAGAAAGTGGTTGGTTCCCGCGTGACTTGTCTGAATCGCCGGTGGTGGAGCAAAGCCTTCGGACGCAAGCAGTTGCACAACTGCTAAGTCCACCTTCGATAGCTTCGTTCCTGAAATCTCGCCCTGTGTCAGAATTAGACTAAGCGGCCAACCTTGGTTGTCCTTTAACAGCTTTAAAATTCGAGCGACCCTTGCGCCTCCGTGCCCAGCGACAAGGTCGGCATAAGCGGTGGTGGATTCAGTGAAGTACGTCGGTGATACGACGATGTCGCGTCCACGCGCTCGCTGACTCGATAGGAACTTGCATTCGTTACCAATTTCAAGAACCCGCATGACAAGGCGTTTTTCTGCACCTGCTCCGAGAATCGAATCTTTAGCAAGCGGCGACGATGCCAACCGAGACTGAAGATCAACTGCAAATTGCTCGTGTTCGGACATGTTATTTGCTTCATCAAGCTCTCCCAGTCCGAGGAAAAGTGAATCATAGTAAGGAACATCTGGGATCACGGTCTTGATCGTACTGCCTTCAGTGTCAAGCTTTACGAACTCAGCCTTCGCCAGAAGCTCGAGTACTGGACGGACCGCATGTGTGGTAAAATCAAATAAGTAGACGGCCACATTCTTGACAACGTCATACCTTACTGGCCCTGCCCCGCGGAGATGAAGTGCTAATCTCGTTGCCATTCCGAGAAGCTGAAGATTTTCAAACTCCGTAACCGATGATCGCTCGAGGCACAGCGTGATGTCATGTGACCGAACCACACGTTCTTTCGATTTCTCTTCTTTGCTTGCCATTTCGCTTGCCCATGTCCAAGGAACACTTCCAATTAGCCAGGACGGTTCTTCCTCCGGCTAGGTTTGCATTAAACTTTAAAGACTTGTTGGTTTCTCAATCACTCGTTCTGTAATGCTTCCAGCTCGCCGCAGAGCACTGGCCGACGCTTTTCAAAGGCACTATCTTAGCTTTTTCGCAAATCGTCCAGCCATTTGGCTTCCCCAGGGAAAGCGGTCCCGTCGCATTTCAGACGCAAAGCGATTTGCAAAACGGGTCGGGGCGGCTTCGCCGGGGGCGGGTTTTGTGTTCGGTGTTCAGGCATCCAAGTGGATCAACATAGGTTTACGTGGTCCGTTTCACAGCTCCGGTGGCCGACACCGAAGCACTCTTCTTCTGGCGACGATTTATCGTCAAGCTACCTCACGTCGGGATGTCGCTCAAAGCTGACCACGTTTGGAAGCAGAATCAGATTGATTTTCCGTAAGTAATATTATCACACCGCGAGCAAGTCTCTACGCTGGAATAAAGACAACGCAAAAACATTCTGCCGGTCTGTTCTGAATCTGATGGCCTGCTCACTTGCGTAAACGCGAACCATAGCAGCCAATGACCTACTCGGTCGTCCAACGCACTCCATTCACGCCGGGACCGAGCAGATGACACCGAGTAACAGTAATGCCTGACCGTTCACACTTCCGCATGATATACTGTGCTTCTTCCATGTCGTGCGACGACAGGAAAATTTGATACCCCAAATCTCTTATCAAGCCACGAATGATGTCAATGAACGCCGACGCGTGTAGAAGGTCTGAGCTCTGCAACGGATCGTCGAGAAGCAAAGCAGGCCAGCGACTCCAACGATATTCTGTGCTCGCTGCAAACAGCGTGGCCAATCCTTGCACTGAGATCTGACCGTCACTTAATTCTGCAAGTGGAGGAGCTTCGCGATGTGAGCCGCCGTCCGAACGACTAACCGATTGCGTAAGCTTGGTTCCCCCGCCGGCAGCAGTTTTTGCAGTCCACTCAATCTGATATCGGAAGGGTGAAAGAACATCGTGAAATCTCTGAATGCGATTCGTTAACGGCTTTAACGCGCGATCGTTAAAAGCATCTGCCTTCTCCTTCAGCCCGTCTGCCATCTCTTTCGCTTTGGCTAATGCATCTTTCGCTTTTGTGATTTTCATCTCGGCGTCTGCAATTGATGCGTCGAGAGACATAGACACAGCTTCTTCCGTGCAGTTGTCCCGTTTCGCACACTCCGCTTCTACTCTTCTCGCAATGTCACGCATTTGAGTGTTTGCGTTCCAAGCATCGACACCAGCACTTAACTGTTCACATCTTCGCCTGTTCGATTCGATAAGTTCAATTTCTTCTTCTCTCGATGCCACCAATCGACCAAGGTTCTTTGAGTCAGGGCTTCCCATGCCGACGTTTCGCGCCCACCTTTCCGAGAGAACCGTTTTTCGCGATTCAGCCACAGTCAGATCGCGACGAGCTTGATCTACCGTTCGTTGAACGCTCGATTGCGATGCTTGCTTTGCCTTCACCGCGTCGTTCGCCGATATAACTTCCATATCCAGCGAGGAAAGTTGAGCGCCCAACGTCATCTGCTGTTCTGCTAATTGTTTAGAGAAATCCTCCCAACTCTGATCTGCCGATTTAAGGGATGCCAAGTCACGCTCGGCACTGTCAATTATCAGTTTATGTTCCGCTATCAGGTTACGTTGTGCGATAACTTCACTAGCAAGCACGCTCACGCGGTTCTCATCGGATGTGATTGCTGTCTGTATGGCGCTCTTGCTCGCAACCAACTCTTCCGAAGAAGGCAGGTCTTGTATAATAGACGACAATTTCGATTGATTCTGCTGAGACGCTTCGATTGCATCCTTTGCTGCAATCGCAATGTCATCACCTGGAAATGCGAATGGAATAGCCAACTTCTCAATCTCGCTCCAGGATTCAAAGCGGTCTGCCTGCAAGTTGACAAGCTGTTCAATCAAACTCGGGAGTTGAGAACGTCGCTTGGTCACCTCGACGAGCGACAAACGCAACTCTGATAGTTCTTCCCTAACTTGCTTAAGTGAAGCATCGAGCCCGACTGTGTCGACACCTGCTTCAGCGAGAGATTTTTGGGCCAATGCGTAAAGCTCTCCCGGCTTGTAACTTTTTTGGCAAATGGGACAGGTAGTTGCATCATGCTCGATATGGTCGCACATTGTCGCCAACGCCTTGTGTACTGTCTCCGCACTCGCCACTGCCAGCCTCTTGCTCTCGAGGATCCTCTCTTCGAGAATCGCCAGTTCAGCAATTCTGCTTTCCGCTTTTGTTGCGATTTCCTCAACTGACACTTGCTCAGCCCGGAGTGATTCTAGTTCTTTATCGTTCAGCTCTGCTTGCGATGCCCGTGTTTGATACTCATCGCATTTAGCTTGCAGTTGTCGAAGCAACGAGAGTTTCTCGTTAACACCTTCAAGCTCAGCAGCGAGTTCCGCTCGCTTCGAGATGGATTCACTGAGCAAATTCAGTTTCAGCTTGGATTTTTCTAAACGACCCCAGATTCCATGGCGTTCATCTTCTAATTCAGTGATTTTGGCGGTGGCGGATTTAACAGTATTTACTGCCAGATCTCTGCTTCGCATCAATGCGACTCGCTTTTTGAGGGTTGATAGTTCAGAATCCGTTTCTTTCCTCAAATCTGTCAGTCGGCGTTTTTCAGAAATCAAAGCATCCAAGTCTGACGTTTCTGCATTCAGCTTTTCCAAGTCCCGTTTGATTGTTGCATTTGAATTTTTAATATCACTTGCAATCGTCTCCCATTCCGAACAGGTCGCTGAAGAATCTTTCAGCCTTTGCAAGCTTTCTCGACGTTTTTCAAGGGTCTCGTCAAGCAATTGAACTATTTCAGATACCTTGCGAGCAGTTCCATTTCCTTCGGAGTTCAAAGCTTCAAGCAGCGGATCAATATCTGTAAGACCTGCGAGCGATTCACGAACCCCCTGCAGTGAATTTTCAGCAGCGGATGGTTCGATTACTCTCACACTTGAAACTTGGGACTGCAGGTCATTCCGCCGGCGTAGCAATTCTTGCCAGTCCTTCAGCTGCGTCTGCCGCTTCTCAGCAACATTCTTCAGGTCGCTAATCAGTCGTTCGAATGCATTTTTTGTTTTAACGCTGCCAACTGCTTGAAGCACCTGCCTGAGACGCTCGACGCCAGCGGGGCCTTCGAGAAGTTTCCATTGCTCGGCTGGCTTTTCCTCCTCGAATCGGAACCGCTTCGATTGAGGCAAAAACATCGTCAGGCGAAAATATGGCGTTGTGTCCGTGGGTTGCGAACCCCAGTCAGAGTCTGTAAGGAAGTCTGCTAGTTCACTAGGCGACGGTCCAGTAGAGGCTGTTCGTACGAAACGTCGCTCTTCGTCACCGAACTTAATCGCAACTTGATGACTCATATCGTCAGCGTCGCGTCGAGTTAAATATTTGTCCAGCTGTCCAGCTCTCAGAGAATCGCTTATACGACGTGCATCTGCCGTCAGAAGCCATTCAATTGCCTCGAAGAATGTTGTCTTTCCAAGCCCATTCATTCCGTAGATAACTACTAAACCGGGTTTGGCGGGAACGTCGAGACTGAAGTTCGGACCAAACGATCGAAAATTCGAGATATCGATTTGAGATAAGTAGGTTCGATTCATGATTCAAGTGACTCCAGCAATGCCTTAACTAGATCGTCGTGGTCACGTGATTCTGATCGAAATTCGGGCCGCTCAAGAATCTTTTGCCAACTAGAAAAATCGTCAGATGCCCCAGAGAGCGCATCAAGATTCGCTGACTTACTTGTATGCGCAACCTTCCAAGGCTCCGCAAGAAAAGTTCGCTCTATGAACTCGTCAATCTGGGCTGGCCACTCCTGCTCGTTTTTCGAGGGAAGCCATACGAGCTTCCGACACACCAACTCATTGCGTTCGATCACCTCAGAGAAATTCCGCCATTCCGCTTCGTCCTTACTGCCCGGGGGGCCCACTAGAAAGAGGTTTAGATCGTCGCTGTAGTTGGACTGCAACCAGGTTCGTGCCGTGGCAGCATATTGTTGGTAGCCATGCCACCGGGAAAGCAAGAGGTCACGATAGGCATTGCTCCACTCGCCCGGCGTTAGTTTGACTTCGAGTTGGCCCACCTGGATCGCATAAGAAGAGTGACTCTCAATATACAAGCCTGCGGGAGGCGCAATGTCTTTCATTTCCGGCCGGAGTGGCGTTTTTTTATTAGTCGTTCCGGAGAGCGTGTCTTTCATTGTCGCCGACTTGGTTTTCGATTTCACCAGCTCTTCCGGATTAGCGACAAGCTCAAATCCCCGGACGCTACATTCCTGAGCTATTGCGGAAACAATCGCTGCTACGGGTTGTGGGTCAAGCGTCAACATGCTTCGCTCCATCGACGTATTCCTCTTGTTGCGAGACAAGCAATTCGCAACGATCTCGTAGAAGCGTTCTCAACTCTGCAAGACCATTGGCAATCGCCGTCAGCAACTCAACGTCACTTGGAAGCACGATCGACGCGGCTGGCTCTTCATTCAGTGACTTAGCAACTTGACCGACATTTTTGTTCAAGGTTGACTGGGTTCCGTGAAATGTCTCCCAAGCAAGATCAAGATGAGGAAGCATTACGAATGAGGTTCGCCAACGATGTGTCTTGGCGGCCATCTTCAGCGTTTTCCGGCTGATGGTTTGGACTCCGCAAGAATGCCCGCTCATAGCGTCATCACCAAGGTTTCCAGGAGCCTGTCCCTTGGGAGACTGAATCGAAACTGGGAGGCCAGCACAGACGGCCAATGTGAACGCAACAGTTGGAACGATACAAGCATCTAGTGTATCTGGACCTACTCCATTAGCTGAATCAGACATTTCTTTCGCTCCATCGCACGACAGCATGAGTCCAAGAAAGTGATGGTTTAGAGTTGGGTCACTTTCAAGTGCCGTCACCCATTGTCGCCAGACAGTCTTCATAGGATCGAGAATGTCGGCCGCGATTTCATAGTTTAATAGTCCAGCGTGATCGTCGAAGACTTCAGCAAGTCGATCGCGTAGTTGGAGCAATGTCCAGTCGTTGCATAACTTCTGAAGGTACAATCCAAGTTCGTCGGCGGTTGCGAATGAAGAACCACCCTGCGGCACAGTCGTGGAATCAACTTCCTCGAAGACATACTTTTCAATAAAACTCTCTGGGGTCTTGCCGGTCAATGGAATCCATTCCTCAGCACACTTGATACAGCCTGATCTCCAAGATCGCTTTCCAGCAACATGCAGAGTAGTGGTGGGCCGCGTTTGCATGAATGGTGAATGAACAACGATTCGCTGAACCGCGCTTGATAGCCATTGTGATTCGTCAGTGCGAACATTGCACCAGAATCCCGTGAAGCCGTCCTTCCAAATATTGTCGAGCAATGTCGTGTCAAGATTGCTTCGATAGACTTTGTCATCATTGATGATCGTCGGGAACCTGCGAATACCATCCCATGACTTGATTGACATGCCTGGAAAGTGTTCGGCATAAGTTGTGGTCACAGCATCGATCGGTGTGCAGTACAAAATGCTATCAGTTGAATGCCCGTGTTGTGACATCACACCTACAACGGAAAGCGACTCATCGGATTCACGAACGCGCAGTAAAATAGGACAGCCGGAAACGCCAGCGAAAACCGACTTTTCGCCAGCGGGCAACTTTCCACCTTCTTCACAGAAAAGTTGCATTGCTGGTGCATTGTCGATTGATGCGTGGGCGTCGCGAACTAACCCAGCAAGTTTAAGACCGCTGTTTTGAAGACCCGTTTCGTGCAAACCCACCGGATAACCGTGCAATTCCCACCGAACGGAACCTGTCAAGCTTGTTGGGCGTGCAACCATCACAAGGGGTTTTACACCTGTCATGGTGCTGATTTCGATCAGCGCTATGTCTAATTGCTTGTCGTCGACTATTAGTTTTCCAGTTGTCTTTCCAGAGGGAAAATCCAGTTCGATTTCTGCTCCTAATGTGCAACCCTTAACACAATGAGAAGCCGTACAGACAACGTTGCTTGCCATTAGCCACGCCGAACCAAAATGCTTCCCGTTCAGAAGCAAACGAGCGATGCTGTGTCGATAGTCAACCACCAATAACCTCGCCTTTATTGTCAGCAGTTTTCAATTTCGCGTCGACACTGCCGTCGGGTTCAACAACCGCATGTACGAAACTGGGGTTTCTAATCGTGTAATCTGTGTAATTCTTAGATTTCATATCATTCAAAAACTTTTCGATCGACAGGTTGGCGGTAGCGGCATTGTCGCTACTAATCCCCGACGGTAATCGTAGTACGTCTGCCCAAGTTCCCGCATTGATGTACCTACCATGTGGTAATTCGATGTCTTTAGGGAAGTGAGTGTGGCCAAAAATCACAACGTCGTATCCGCCATACTCCGTCATCTTCCGCGATGGCGCCAGATAACGCTCGGACTCGGTTTTCCGATCGAAGCTGTCAGCATCTCGAACGCGTTTGAGGGCCAAGCGAACAAGATTCATCCGGCCTTCGTCCATACTGGCCTTCAAGTTATCGTAGATCTTCCATGGACACGTTAGGTCAATCGCTCTGGATGCTTGTTCAGAAAGCGTTCGCATCAGCGAGCCGTGCGCATCAGGCGTGTCGGACAGTTGACCGCTCCTAGACGGAGGGCTCAGAAACGGCTCAGCATCGTTTCCCATGGTATCTCGCAAGAAATCATTCAAAGATCGGTACGGAGATTGCTCACCGGCAGCCATAAGAGCTGGGTTTGATTCCTTGTTGTTTCGGATTGTCTTCCGAAACAGCTTCCACCCTCGGCGAAATGCGGCTTCAAAAAACGGTCGAGTTTCGGGGTAAAAAGCGAGCAAAAGTGGCACCGCGGCATCAACCTCGGGCTTTAGCAAGTTGAGAAATGGAGCTTCTCTGATTGTGGGGTTCACGATGTCGACGACAATCGAGCTACCGGGAGGTGGGTCGAAGAAACGCTCCCCTCGCTCAGCGTCGTCCACAACGAATCCACGCGATAAATGGGATCTTTCTTGTCTGAGCAAGTTGTAGTCAACTGCATTGAACGGATCGTACTGGTTGCCATGTTCGATCAGCAGTTTACCGCGCGTGTAAGCTTCCCCGTCGTAGATAAATCGAATTTTACCGTTGTCACCGGCGCACAGCCGTTCGAAGTGACGTCGTACACCGGGCAAACACAATTCAAGATCGTGGTTCCCAAGGATTACGGTAAGTTCGCATCCGATGTCTACCAATGTTCGTAATGACTTGAATGGCCCTCTGCCATCGGGCAGCTCGAATCGGTTTGCAATATTATCGAGTTGCGCTCGAATTACACGAGAATCGTTCTGCCAGGCTATGGGGTTGTAGGTGCCATCTTGGTCAGGCGCGAGAAAGTCCACCATATCACCGTTGATGACCACCTCGGTGATGCCATCAAAAGCTTTTGCTGCTTCGCCGATCGAATCCAGAAAAGTGGTCAGCGCAAGTGTGGAGCGAAAAATGCTTGTCCCAAGTTCCGCGACGTTGCCATCCACTGCGACGTCAACATCGCCGCCTAAGTGCCAGTCTGAGGAGATGAAGATTTGTCGCCGAGGTACCATCAGTGTCTTAACCTATGAATGCGTTTAGCCAACTCAAAAACATCGTGGTAGGTGTTATACCGTGCATACAGTGAAAAATAGTTTGTTCGATAGGTTGCTTGACCGCAATTGAGATCGGGAAAGGGAAAGTCGTTCAACGCACCTGAGCGAACTGGCGAAATTATTGCGATCATGCCGCGCCTCCAGGAGGTGATGTGTCATTTTCTCGCAACGCTTCATACAGTTTCGATGGGCCGATGAGAATGTCGCGGAGGCCTTCTTGGACGGATTGGGAATTGAGGACTTGGGTGCTCATCTCGGTGTGGGCGTCGAGGGCTTGCATGACCGCGTTGAGTATTTCGGTTTTCAGGTCCGGTGAATTGGCGAACTGTTCTTTCGTGTTGTTGCGGGCTTGTTGGATCAGGGTTTCCGACTCCAGCAGTTTGCCTTTGAGCACGTTGTTGACGTAGACGAGCTTGTCGTTGTCGGTCAATTCGCCGTCGAATAGGTCGTTGACCTTTTCGATGATCTCGGAGAGATAAGCGGTTTCTTTCTCGCGTACCTGTCCTGAACCGGCGGCGGCGAGCGGATCGAGGAGCGGTGTTTCGCCCTCTTTCAAATTCATCTTTTGTTTACCGCGGTTCTTCAGGTTGTGGTGCGTCAGACGGACTTCAGATAGGTCGACACTTACTCGCTCGCGACCGAACTTCAGCAACCGTACGAGGTGCTTGTAGAAGATCGCTCGCTTTTCCAAATCCGTGTTGCCGTAGTCGAAGATCTGCGACAGGAAGGTGTAGGCTCGGGTGTAGCTGACTATATCACCGCGAAATAGCGTCAGTGCGTCCATTGTGTCCTTGGCTTCTTGTGCAGCCGTCTTGTTCTTGGCCTCCGTTGCTGCCTTGAACGCCTCGCGGGCTGCAGCGTATTGCTTCAACAAGCGGTCGGCGACGGGAGTGATCGCCGCTTCGAGTTGGCTTTGCTTCGCTTTCGGATTGAGCACAACGGTGACGACGCGGTCGACTTCGTGGTCATCGTAATGTCCGCTCTCATCCAGTTTGGTGCGGAGATCCAGAACCAAGTTCGGATCGGTCGCCCCGGACAGTTCTGCCGTTTCGTGGTAAGTCTTGAATGCGGCCAGGATGTCATCGGGATCGTTGGTAAAATCCAGCACATACGTTTGATCTTTGCCGGGGTGACAGCGGTTCAACCGCGAGATGGTTTGAACGGCCTGAATCCCGTCGAGCCGCTTGTCAATGTACATGCCGCACAAAAGTGGTTGATCGAAACCGGTTTGAAACTTATTCGCGACCAGCAAGATTTGATAATCGGGTTCGTTGAATGCGGTGCGGATGTCCCGACCGTCGAGACCGGGGTTCAACTCCTTGGACGTTTCCTTAAAGGGATCGGGGCCGGATTCTTTGTCGTTGACTTCGCCGGAGAACGCGACGAGCGTTTTCAACGGATAGCCGCGATCCTTGATGTATCGGTTGATGGCGAGCTGCCACCGCACTGCTTCGAGGCGACTGCTGACCACGACCATCGCTTTGGCTTGTCCGTCGAGCAGCGGTGCAATCGTCTCGCGGTAATGCTCGACGATGATCTGGACCTTTTGAGAAATGTTGTACGGGTGCAACTTCACCCACCCCATGATGCCCTTCATCGCAGCCGAACGTTCGACTTCAGTGTCCGACCATTCTTTTCCGCCGCTGGCCAGTCTGAATGCCAACTTGTACGAGACATAGTTTTGCAGCACATCCAGGATGAAGCCCTCTTCGATCGCCTGCCGCATCGAGTAAACATGAAAGGGTTGCGGGAGGTTGTCGTCGGATGCGGGCTGGTCCGGTTTGGGACGCCGGCCAAACAGCTCCAACGTTTTCGGTTTGGGAGTGGCTGTGAAAGCAACGTAGGTGATGTTCTTGTCGTCGCTGCGAGATTGCATCTGTGCAGCCAAGACATCCTCACTGCTCACGTCACCGCCATCGTCGAGTTGTTCACGTTCTTCGGCGGAGAGCAATTCCTTCAGCTTCGTCGCCGCCTCGCCGGTTTGGGAACTGTGTGCTTCATCCGCGATCACAGCAAACGCCTTGCCCTCCGTGGCCGTCAATTCACGAACGGCTTTCAGGGCGAACGGGAAAGTTTGGATAGTGCAAACGACAATCTTCTTGTCGCCAGAAAGAGCTTCCGCCAACTGGGAACTTTTGCTGCCCTTTTTGCTTTCGATCGTCGCTACGACTCCCTTCTTGCGTTCAAACGCTGCCAGTTCCTCTTGCAGTTGTCCGTCGATGACGTTGCGGTCCGAGACCACGATCACCGTATCGAACACCTTCTTATCATCGGCGTCATGTAAATCGGCCAGAAAGTGAGCCGTCCAAGCAATCGTTTTTGTTTTCCCACTGCCCGCCGAATGCTGAATCAAATACTTCTGTCCGGGCCCCTCCTCCAATACGGCGGCACGTAATTTCCGTGTCGAATCGAGCTGATGAAAACGCGGAAAGATGATCGACTTGATCTGTTTCTTCTTGTCCAGTTCGGTGACCAAGTACCGGCCCAGAATTTCCAGCCACATCTGACGAGCGAACACACGCTCCCAAAGATACGCGGTCTTGTGACCATCCGGATTGATCGGATTTCCGGCGGCACCGTTGTCACCCAAGTTGAACGGCAAGAAGAACGTCTTGGCACCCTTCAAGTGCGTCGTCATTTGCACCTCGCTGCTACTGACGGCGAAATGCACCAACGCACCGCTAGGGAATTTCAGCAACGGCTCGGCCGCCTTCCCTTTCGGTTGGGGATTTCGGTCGAAGCGATATTGATCGACCGCATCATGAATGCTCTGCGTGAAGTCCGTCTTCAGTTCGATCGTTGCGACGGGGAGACCGTTGAGAAACAGAACCAGATCAATGCTGTTCTCGTTGTGGGTCGAGTAGCGAACCTGACGAACAACCCGCAAGCGGTTCGCTTCATAACGCTGCATGATGTCGGGGTTCATCCCCAGAGCTGGTTTGAACTCGGCCATTTTGATGCCGCGTTTCAGCCCGAGCATGTCGAAGCCGTTTCGGATGACGCTGAGCGTTCCCTGTTTGTCGAGACAATCTCGTAGCCGTTTGGCGAGTGTTGCCCAGGCATTCTGGCCATGGTTCTTTTCGAGTGTTTTCCAGGCCTCCGGCTGCGTTTGCTTGACCCAAGCCACCACATCCTCGGGAAACATCGCCAAAGAGCGGTCGTAATCGGCCGCATCGCCGTCGGCATGCAACCAGCCATTTTCAGCCAAATGTTGGCAGATTTCGTCCTCGAAGCTGATCTCTTTATGCAGGCTCATCGCAAACCTTCCTCTGCAATTTGGTGATGAGCCGACAAAGATGGATTGGGGAGAACCCTGGGGATAATGCGACGAAACGAACGCGTCAGGATCGCGAAAAACCGCGATTTCCCCGACCGAAAGCGACGAAAAGCGACCAACAAAGCGACGAAAAGCGACGAAAAAGGCTGGTGTCTATGATTCATTTCCGTCTCCTTCGAGTGCGATCCATCGGGAACCGGGGCCTCGCCCCTTGGTGCCCGCGATACCACGATACTTCAGTATCCGGAGCAAATTACGCACTTCCTCCTTTGGCAATGACGGCAGAACCTGGGCGAGTTCATCCAGGCTTGCTCCCGCTTCGCCGCTTTCATCGAGATGCTTCTTCAGCAATGCCAGATTATGATCGTGGTCCAAGCCTTTACGCCGGGTGTAGTCAGCAGCTTTGCCGACGAACTCGTAGTACTTCCGCGACAGCATGAACTTTCGCCCTTTGCCGCGTTCGATGATTCCAAGATCAATCAAACGTTTGATCCGCGGCTCCGACTCTTTCGGTAGTTTCTCGCCTCGACTGGCTTCCGACATCAGCATCCAATCATGCGTGTGAAAGAAAGCCGTGGTTTCTTTGGAAACTTTTTCGACAAATCGAACAAACGCCGGATCTTGGACGGTCCCGTGTAACGTCAATCCAACTTGATATTGATCGGTGCGTGAAAACTCTGGTGCCGGCTTGCTCTGTTTGATCAAATCCTCGTAAATCAAATTCATACCCTGTCCCGAGCGTTCGACCAAACCGCACCGCGTCAGGATTTCGGCGACGCGTCGATTGCGAGGGTTCTGGCGGTCAAGGATATTTTCGAGCGTGATTCCAACCGGAAACCCACCGGGACTGTCAATTTCCAATCGTCTTGGATACTGGCGGATAAAGATGCTGCCACCGAGTTGATAGTCGCGGTGACTAACCGCGTTCAAGATCGCTTCGCGTACCGGACGTTCGTTGAAAGTCGAAATCGGAACAACAAAAAGTCCCTCCTGGAAATCTTGCTTGTCGTTTCGCAGATTGATCACATTCCAAAGATTGTCGTAGCACGTGAAAAAAGCTTGACGAAACTCTTTGCGATCCTGTGCGGGTCCCGAATTATCATTGGATCGGTACTCAAACACGATCTCCGCCGCAGCCAAATGCCGTGTCAGTGCGCGATTGGTTCCAAAGAGAATGAGCGCAGCGTAAGTAACCCTGCCATTGACAACCGCCTCGATGTCTTCCAGCAATTGAGTTCCACTCATGGCCTGGATACGAGCCACCAACTCCTGATCCTCCGCCTTATTCGCCTTGGCGATCCATCGGTCGCGAAAATTCTCGATCGCTAGATCATCAAGATCGTCCGGTGTTGCATCTGCACAAACATCGGCCGAGAAATCGTGCCCGGTCTCCGCGTAAATGCGACGCAAGCGGTCGTCGCTCATCTCAACCAGGCTGTCTTCTTTGCGAACCCAACGATGCCCGTCGTGTTGGATGGCGACGCCAACCGGACGTGACGGAACGGAGAAGACCAGCACGCGGCTATTGGCGGCGCAGTCGGGATGGTCGATCTCCTCAAAGTCGATTCCCAAGGGAATACGTTCGCAAAGTCCCTTGCGCGTGCGTTCGGGTTGTAAAAACGCCTTGGAGCCGACGATCTGCCGGGGGCGTTCATCGGTCACCCCCAGAATGATTTTTCCACCGCCTTCATTGGCCAACGCGACGCAGTATTTCGTCAGCTCTTCAAAGTGAAAGTTGGATCGCGCACTCTTGAACTCCAGGTTTTCGCCTTCCTTGCCGCGAATCCATTCATCCAGAGCTGCGATGCGAGATGGATGATCTGTCATGCCGCAGCCTCCTCACTTACGAAGCCACGAACGTCGATCTTGCCGGTGACGGCTGCGGAGATCAGGGCGGTGCGGCGTTCTTGAAGAAGATCAATGGCTCGCTCGGCTTCGGCTTGAAGCTGCGAAAACTTTTCCAACCGCTCTTCCAAGTATTTAACAGTTTCCGCTTGTTCGTCGGGAGGCGGCAACGCAATCACCACAGTATTCAAATGGGTCGGGCCGAAGTTTGGCTGGCATGATCCTGTCATCGCGACGCCGAGTTGTTCGCGGATTGCGATGGACTGGAGAGCGATTTGGAGAAAGTCGCGAGTTGCATCTCCGTTACGAAGTGCATTGATGCGTATTGTGCTGGTATTGAGCATCACCCTTTCATCATCGTCGTATACTGCGACCTTGCCCCACGAGTTGCCGGAACTTGAAAGTAAGATGTCGCCGCGTTCTACCGTAAAGTGCTGATACTTCTCTTCGTATTCTTCCGTAGAAATGAACTTCTTAAATGACGAAAAGTCAATGCCATTCTCGGTAATGTTCGTCACGCAAATTACGAGCGTTCCGTCGTCGGTGAATTGCCATTTCCGCAAGCCGGGACCTTCTTGCATGAATGCGATTCGACCAAACTTGGCGATAGCCCAATGCTGTGGGACATCCCCGAGCCATTGGATGCCGGAGGGTTTCATGGGTGCGTTTGAGTTGAGGCCTTTGGTGACCGCGTGACTGATGATCGCCAGACGCTTTTCCTTGAGCAACTCGATCAAACGACACTGTTCTGACACCAAGCGGTCGATCTTCGACGTTTCCACATCGAGGAACGACGCGATCGCTTTCTGCTCGTCGACGGGAACCAAAGGCAAATCAACCATCACGAAATTTTGAAAGCGAAGTGCTTGACCATCTCGTACTAAATTAGTCGTGCTCTGCAAAGCTTGAATGTACGTTTGGCTCTTGAAAAGATACTTGTAAAATGGGCCGTAGATCCTCTTCGCCGGTATAAGCATTACATATGCGGAACTGATGCATCCTCCGTGCTCTGCATACTCGATGCCACCTTGGAAACTTCGCATGCTGATCACAAAGTCACCTGGTTCCACATGCTTTAATATCTCGGAATTAAGAATTACCTGAACGACACTCCGGCCTTCGAGTTCCATAAATGTCTTCTGCGGAATAACACCATGATCTTGCGACGCGGTTAGTTGTTCGTCACCTTCACGCACTCTTTCATTGCGCAGCGAAAAAAGGCGGCGGCTTTGCCAAATTTCCCAATGCAACGGAATTTTTCCGATCCATGGAACGCCACTCTCCTTAGTGTGTTCGTAAGCCGGGAAACTCATTCTGCCCTCTCCTCGCTTGACTCCGCGTCATCATCGCCCCACATATCGCGGTAGGCCTGAATGTACTCGGCAGTGGCTTGCGGATTGATCGTCCAGTAGTAGCTGCAAAGCTTGCGGAGTAGCTCCAATCCAACGGGATGGGCCGCTGAGTCGAGCAACTGATCGAGGACGCGCTCGATCGCGGCCGTGTCACGACTTTTCTGCGCGATCAACTGATTAACGAGTGGCCTTTGCGATTCAGCCAACTGAAGATGCAATCCAGAAATCTCCTTGGCGAGGCCACTGACCGTTTGAAGGAATTCTTCGTAACCTGCCGCTTCCTTGTCGGGTTCCCCAATGTCTTGAATTTCGATCATTGCGAAAGCTCTCCGATCATGGCGACGATCCGATCGGTCACCCCTTTCAGCTCCGCGTCGATCTCATCGAGTTCCCTCGGTGGTTTGAACACGTAGAAATGACGGTTGAACGGGATCTCGTAGCCGATCTTCGTTTTGTCCTCGTCGATCCAGGCGTCGGGGACGTGCGGTTTGACCTCGCGTGCAAAGTATTCGTGGATGTCTTCGCCGAGCGGCACCTCTTCGGTGTCTCGTAGTTTGCTGTCGGGCTTGGGCAAGCCTTTGCGTTTGCCTTTGGTTTCCAGTTGCGGCTCACCGTTCTTCTTCATCAGGGGCCGTTCGACCGTAATTGTCTGGTAGCCAAAGTCGGTGGTTTTGAAGATGCGGCTGATGGGAGTGCCGACCGAACCAGAGGCTAACGCCTTCTGGCTAAGGGGCTTGCCGGTTTCCGGATCGACGGTGACGTCTTTCGCTTCGCCGAAAAGCTGTGTGATCTCGGCAATGTGATCGTCGCTGAGTTCTTTGCGTTTGCTGCCGAGACTCTTTCGCATCTTTTGCCACATGCCGCTCGCGTCGATCAATTGCACTTTGCCTTGGCGATGCTTGGGCTTGCGATTGGTCACGATCCAGATGTAAGTGCTGATGCCGGTGTTGTAAAACATGTCGGTCGGCAGGCCGATGATCGCTTCCAGAAAATCGTTTTCCAGCACGTAACGGCGGATCTCACTTTCGCCGCTTCCCGCATTGCCGGTGAACAGGGGTGATCCGTTCAAGACGATCCCAAAGCGGCTGCCGCCATCCTTGGTCGGACGCATCTTGGAAATCAGGTGCATCAGGAACAGCAGCGATCCGTCACTGACGCGTGGCAGTCCCGGACCGAAGCGACCATTGAAACCCTCTTTGGTGTGTTCGTCCTTGATTGCCTTCTGAATTTTTTTCCATTCGACACCAAAGGGCGGATTGGAAAGCATGTAGTCGAACTGTTTGCCCGGCAGACCATCGTCGGACAGCGTGTTGCCGTGAATGATCTGGCTGATGTCTTGGCCTTTGATCAGCATGTCGGCTTTGCAGATCGCGTAGGACTCGCCATTGAGCTCCTGACCGTACATCACCAGTCGCGCATCTGGGTTCTGTTCGGCAAGGTGCTCTTGGGCGACGGACAACATGCCGCCGGTTCCGGCGGTAGGGTCATAGAGTGATCGGACGATGCCGGGCTTGGTCAATGCGTCGTCGTCTTCGATGAACAACAGATTGACCATCAACCGGATGACTTCGCGGGGCGTGAAGTGTTCCCCGGCCGTCTCATTGCTGATTTCCGCAAACTTGCGGATCAACTCCTCGAACACCGTCCCCATCTGTTCATTGGTGACAACGCTGGGATGCAAGTCGATGCCGGCGAACTTCTCGGCGACCAGGTACAGCAGATCGGCCTTGGCCAATCGTTCGAGCTGAACGTGGAAATCGAAACACTCAAAGAGGTCGCGGACTTCGGGTGAGAACGCCTGGATGTAGCTGAACAAGTTTTCGGCGATGTTGTCCTGATCGCCCATCAGTGTTTTGAAGTCGAGCGGCGAGGTGTTGTAGAACAACAATCCGGCTTTCTTGAGCAAGAACGGCTCGGGGTTCAAACCGGCAGCTTCGCGTTTCTCTTTCTCTTTGAGGACCGCCGCCTTCGTATCCTCCAGAACACAGTCCAGTCGTCGCAGAACCGTGAACGGCAAAATCACGCGACCGTATTCGGATTGCTTGTAATCTCCCCTAAGCAAGTCGGCCACCGACCAGATGAACGACGAAAGGTTGGTTTGGTTGGTACTGGGTCGTTCCATAGTGTTTGTGGGATAATCCCTTTGAAGTTTTGAAGTTGTTTCCATTCGGCCGAATTATCCTCACCGCATTGCTGTCCCTTCAGGTCTAGCGCAATGCCAGCGCAACATCAACCTTTTTGACGCGGCCGGAGTAGCTGTTCAGAGCCTGTACGTTGAACAACTGTTGGACCAACCAGCAAACACAGAAGTCTTTTTCCACTATCTTGGGAGCAAGATTCCGCTTTTCCGTCGAAGCTTGAAAGACACGATGACGTTCGCACGGAGGCAGCTTAAGAAGCTTATCCACCAGTCCCCTCCTCGCTGATTCGTCGAATCGCTTCGTGAACCCATCCGGTTACACGACGACTGTCGTGCAACACCTTCTTCCTGCGATCCTCCGGCAGCCAACGTCTAATCTTTTGAATCGTACGATCGTCCACATGTTCCGATCCGAGTGACTTCAGGCCGTGGGTAATCACGGCTGTTTCGTCACATTCAAAGTTCATTTCCTTGATCGCCTTGTGGATGAACCGGACTTCGGTGGTGCCGATTTCGTAGGTTCGGGTCGGACCATCGGACTGAAAAACGTATTGAGCGGGAACCTGAGTCGATACTCGCATCAGATTCAGTGCGGATGCCCCATCGGGTTGAATTCGCCAGCCAAACTTCCGGGCAAGTGCTTGCGATACCTGATAGATGTCCGGTCCAAGAGTTCTGTCCAGCATCTTCGAGAAAGCAGGAAAGTCATAGATTCCTCGGATTACGCGACGGATGGTTTCCTCCCGCTGAAGGCGTTCCATTGCCTTATCGATCGCATCGCGGCTTCCGGCACCGGCAAAATCCACATGCGAAAATGCCCAGCTTCGTCCTTGGCGGCGAATTTTCGCAAGTACCTTCTCTTGAACACCTTGGGCCATTGGAATGCCGATCTCCTTGTCGGAAAAAATACCTTGTTTTTCCGACAAAAACAAGCTGGTGCCACCTCTTTCAATTCTCCGAAGTTGGCAGCGGAGCCCCGAAAAGATCGTTTATCGAATTGCTGGGACCGGTGGGGAAACGTGGATTCATCGCACGAACCCGATATCGCCCTACTGGAAGCGGCTGGCCGATCCCTTGATCGATCAAAACTTCGCCCTCCGTAAAATCATCGCTGAACGTGATGTCGAGCGAAACAATGTCACCGGAATCAATGACAGCAGGAATTGGCAGCTCGACGTTCAGTTCGCCCGGATCGCTGAATGAGATTTTGATGGTGGGAACCTTCAATGATTCCGGAACCAGTGGATGCTCCCCGATTGATCCGACTTTTGGCTCTTCGTAGCCGGGATGAAGATGTGCTCCGAAGATGACCGCCTGTCGTTGGCCGTCGTTCTGTAGCGTCGCGACGTAGCGGTTTGCTGCCAGCCTTCTGTATCGCAGCAACACCAACCGCGGTTCGGCCAGCGAGACTTCGTAGTCCTTCAACCGAACAGCGAACTCCTGGTTGTCTCGGTGCAGTTGGTCGTTTTGATTGAGCGCGGCGACGGCAATCTGATTCGCATGTTCAGCCTGGCCACATCCATAGATAGCGATGCAGGTTGTGATCGCAAATGCGATTGCAGTGCCGCACCATCCGATAAGCGTCGCGGACCAAGTCGCCAAGTCAGCCGGTCGAATGTCGTTTTCATCGATCATGGTTTGCTTTCTCGCAAAGTGAGTTGAAAAGCATATTGCACGAATAGGTTGTGGATAGACCCAAGGTGGACTGTTGCGATTATGGGTCATGCATGGAAGTCTTGGTTTGTCCAAAGCTCTGCTTAGGGGACAAGCCTATCTCAAAGTATTTTCCGTTTGCCAGTCCCTGAATGCATCCATAAGGTTCATCATGTTGATCGCCACGCAATCCCGAAACACCGCATCCACCAGTCGCTACTTCGACGAAGTATTGACGCAGGGTGACTACTACCTCGGTCAAGAAATCAACGGGCGTTGGCAGGGCAAAGGAGCTGCTTTGTTAGGGGTGGGTCATGACAGTGATGTTACAAAGGATCAGTTCGACGCCCTACTCCAAGGCAAGCATCCAATCACCGGTGAACCGCTGACGCAGCGAAACCGAAAAGACCGCCGGCCGGGGATGGATCTGACGTTTTCAGTTCCAAAATCCGTATCGCTGGCCTGGGCCATCAACGAAGACGAACGTCTGATCGATGCCCTGCGTGAAACGGTCGCCGAAACGATGGCGAAGGATGTGGAGCCACTGATGCATCGCCGTGTACGCAGCGGAAAGCACAGCAGCAGCGAACAAAAAGCGGCAACGGGCAAATTGATCTACGCCGATTTCTTGCACAAAACGTCCAGGCCGGTAGACGGTGTCACTGATCCGCATCTGCACGTCCACGCCTTCGTCATCAACTGGACGGAGGACCACGGAACGCACTATGCCGGCCAGATGGAAGAAATTGTTCGCCAGCGGGCGAGCTTGCAAGCTAAGTTCGAATCGCGGCTGGCCCGAAAGCTTCGCGATGAGCTCGGTTACGGTGTTCGAAACACGCGCTTTGTTCAATCCGGCCGCGTCAAAGCGGGCTGGGAGATCGACGGACTGAAACGAGAAACGATTGACAAGTTCAGTCGCCGAACCGCCCAGGTCGAAAAGCACGCCAGCGAAAAAGGGATTCGCGATGCCGCGAAGAAGGCGACACTCGGAGCAACAACGCGGGAGAAAAAGGACAAGGGTACATCGGTTGATCGATTGCGGGACGAATGGCAATCGCGATTGACCGCCGAAGAGCGTGCTGCCTTTGCGAATCTATTGACCCCTTCCGCAAGCGACCAGAACGGCGAAGATGCTGCAAGCCATTCGTTGCAATACGCCCTGGACCATCATCTGTATCGGCAATCGACAACCGAGCGTCATCAAATCATCGGCACGGCCCTCGAACATGCTCTGACCGTCTCGCCGGAAGAGATGGAACGGGCAATGGATCGCATGGACGTGCTGCGAAAAACGATTGACCACGACGGTGCCGACCGGCATTTCATTACGACGCAGGAAGTGCTCAATGCCGAGCGGCACATGATCGCGTACGCTCGCGACGCGCGCGGAACGCGGCAAGCAATCGGAAGCAAGGACTATGAATTTCAGCGCGAGTGGCTGAACGATCAGCAAAAGGCAGCCGTGCGAGATGTCTTGGTGTCGCATGACGGCGTTGTCGCGGTAACCGGAGGCGCTGGCACGGGAAAGTCGTCACTGATGCAAGAAGCCGGCGATGCGATCGAGCACTACGGCAAAACGCTTTTCACCTTCACGCCAAGCACCGGTGCAAAAGAAGTGCTGCAGGAAAAGGGCTTCGACCGAACACAAACTGTCGAGCATTTGATCCGCAACGACAAAATGCACGCCGATCTTCGCGGCCAAGTCATTTGGATCGACGAAGCCGGACTGCTCGACGTCCGATCCATGAATGCGGTGTTCTCGATCGCAAAGCAGCAAAATGCCCGGGTTGTTCTTTCTGGTGATACGAAACAACACGCCTCCCCTCGTCGCGGCGAAGCCTTGCGATTACTGGAACACGAAGCGGGATTGAAGATTGCCCGCGTCGAAGCGATTCAGCGACAACGCGGTGAGTACAAGAAGGCCATCGAGCTGATCAGCAAAGGAAACGAGATCGATCCGGCGACGAATCAACCGAGCCTGCTCGCCGGCTTCGACATGCTCGATCGCATGGGCAAGATCCACGAGATTGATCCCGAAACCAAGAATGACCGATTGGCATCCGACTATCTGGAACTGGCCGATCGTGGCCAATCCACTTTGGTGGTCGCGCCGACGCATCACGAAGCCGCCGAGGTGACGGAAAAAATTCGAGGCTCGCTCCGCGAGCGGGGGCAATTGGAAGAAAGCGGTTGTTCCCTCCTCCGACTGCAATCGCTCAATCTGACGGAGGCTCAGAAACGAGAAGCTTCAACCTACGCTGAGCAAGAAGGTGTAATCGTTCAGTTTCATCAAAACGTCCCCGGCGGCATACAGCGCGGATCACGATATCGCGTCGCAGGGGCAATTGGAAATGAAATTCGGATCAAGTCGCTCGATGACGGCAGCGTAAAGCAACTCCCGCGAAAGATGGCGGATCGGTTCGAGGTTTATCGCGAGACGGAAGTCGAGCTGGCCGTTGGCGACAAGGTTCGCCTGACTCTGGGCGGAACCAGCCACGACGGACGCCGATTGAGCAACGGACGGCTCGACGAGGTAAAGGGCTTTGACGCTGACGGCAACGTCAAGCTGAAGAGCGGCTTTACTCTGCCCAAAGACTACGGGCACTTGGATCTTGGCTACGTCATCACGAGCCACGCCAGCCAGGGCAAAGACCGCGACGTCGCCATCGCCGCGATGGGATCAGACTCGCTCGCGGCAATCAACTACCGGCAGTTCTATGTCACGGCGTCACGCGGCAGCAAAGACGTGCGGCTATTTGTTGATGACAAGGCGAAAGTCCGAAGAGCCATTGCCCGCAGCGGCGAACAAATGTCGGCGACGGAACTGATCAAAAAGCCGGATGCTGCAACTAAAACGACGCAGCAAAGAGAAACGTCGATCGAACGCCAACAACAGCGCAAGCGGGCGTTGTCCGTATATCGCGACCGCGTGCAAGCCTGGTGGCAAGAACGTCGCCAGCAGCGAGAACCGAGGCAGCATGCCAATGAACCGACCCTATCCCAGCGATCCGCAGCTTTCTTCTTTCCTACACAAACTCCCGAGCAACAACCGTGAACATGCCCAACCCACGACAGGCATTCGACAACCATCGCGCCGGACCGCATTTGAGGTCTGTCCCAAATTTGGGACAAGACGATCCGCCCTACGAACGCACCACCGCAAACGAGTTGCCGCCGATGATGTTTCAGGTGCGTTTGGTCGACGGCCAACGCTTCAGCTTTTGTTACAGCGACGTGCGGCAGATCTATCGTCGTGATGCGGGCCGCGTTCGCATCGACGTTCACGCCCTCGCCCACACGACCATCGTGATTGAAGGCAGAAACCTCGACGAACTTGTCCATTGCCTGGGAATGCCTGCCGTGAAGTGGATGCGAGAGCTTGATCCACGGGCGCCTCAATCCAAGGACGATCAGCCGGAGATCACATCGATTACTGTCACCACACAGGCGGGGTAGTTGATCACGAATAAGTTCTTGACTCGTTCATGTTTTGTTGGTTTTGTGTTCCGATGTGGTCCTGTCCTGAAAAGCCAATCCCCAAAGACCAAATTGAAGCGGAGCACCGGAGATGCCTGCGCGACGGCGTAGCAGACCTCGCGGACACTGGCTTTGTAAGCGAGACATTGCGGGCCGCGGTAGCTTATTTCGAAGATTGCAAAAGCCCCAATCGAGGCTATCGCCTTCTTCGTGAAGGCATCGATCAATCCGATCCCCGGAAGGTTTCCGAGGGTTACGGATTGATCGAAGTGTACTGGGCAAAAGAGGATGCCATTTGGCGACGCCGACAGCTGATCGCCGGGAAGCGAAATGGTTCACCCCAGCGATCAGATGAAAGGCGATGCTAGAAGAGATCAAGCTGTGACGCCGTGCCATCGTGTTCACGACTCGTCGTGTCATTGATGGTGAGTCCGCTCGTTGGCGTTTGACCGATTGGATCGTCGGCACTGGTCATCGCGTTCACATCAAAAGGCGATTTCTCGACGGGCACATCCGCGATGACGCCGCCGGCCAAGTTGAAGCCGATCTTGTAAACGCGGTGCACTTCAAGGGTCAGCGTGTTCTGATGCACGGCCCAGCCGCGTAGTCCGTTCAAGCCGAGGTTGATTGCCGTCATCATCACGGCGCGGTGGTCGATATCCTGACCGAT
Organism: Rhodopirellula bahusiensis; assembly: GCF_002727185.1. Classification (NCBI taxonomy): domain Bacteria; kingdom Pseudomonadati; phylum Planctomycetota; class Planctomycetia; order Pirellulales; family Pirellulaceae; genus Rhodopirellula; species Rhodopirellula bahusiensis. The sequence continues at coordinate 76,388 of NZ_NIZW01000019.1, read as the reverse complement.
CAATTCCCAGTGTGGTTGATACTTGGCGACGGCCAACAATTGTCGGCCCGATCCGCAGGCAGGGTCGCAGACGGACTTGGGCTCATCGGTCCGCTCGGTCGGCACCGTCATCGACGCCATCAAATCACAAACACTGTCGGGTGTGAAAAACTGGCCGTTCTCTCCGTAGGTGATCGCACCTTGAAAGATGTCGCCCAGCACGTCGGCTTTGGTCTCTTCCATGGCGTTTACCAGCATCGCAAAGCCTTGGGCAAGCGTGTCGATGCCGCGTTTGCCTTTCGGGCCGTCGGTGTAGCCCTGCTCGATGGTCGCATGATACTCGGCCTCCATCGTCTGGCCTGCCAAGGCACATTTGCTGACGGTAAGGAAGTCGGTGAAAACCCGGCCTCTCGCGTGCCCGGTTTGCCGAGCGGTTTGATCGAAAAGTTCGACGAGTGTCTTGCTCGCCGGTAGCGTGAAAAATTCTTTTGCCATGCCGCCCTACGCTTTCGGGCGGGCGGTTCCTGTGGTTGGAGTCATCGGACTGCCCTTTCTCTAACTGGTTTCGGTTTTGGTGGAGGATGCCGGCCTCATGTCGGCACCCTCGATCGTCTTATTCGTCTTCGGACGTTGCCGTTTGACCTGATGCATCGATCGCCTTCAACTCGGCGATGCGGTCGGTGACTTTGCCGACCAAGTGTCCAAGTTTCAGATTGTCGATCGCACTGAAGGATGTCGTTTCCTTCCACTGGCCGTCGGCGGTCTTGTAGCTGCGGCTGTAACTGACGGTGTATCGATCCGGTTTTCCGTCGGTGCCCGGATTTCTCCAGATCGTTCCCTTCAGTCCTCCGAAGCGTTCGGTGAAAGCTGGTTTGTTGGTTTCTTGTGTCATGGCGTTTTTCCTTTCGTTTTGGTTGACCATGGTCCGCGTGCAAGCCGCGGTCGGTGGTCTGTCTGCAAGGGGTGTTGGTGCGGCACGCAGCGCAGCGAGTACACGGCCCCTTGCTGAGAGAATGCCGATCGTGGCAGCGTGTCCTGGTTGTCATCCGAAGCCGAAAGGGCAAGCGTGATGTCAGATGCAATCCACATGGCTAGAACAGATCCAGTTGGGTTGGAGTCGGATCGGCTGGCTTGTCGACGGGTTGCTTCGAATCGTCGATACGCGGTTGCGACGCTGCGATTTTCTGTGTCGGCGTGGATGCGGTTTCAAACGTCGTTCCGAGAACCAGATCGGCGGCTTTTTGAGCGGATGCGGCGGCAGTGACCACCAATCGCTTATCGCCGCGAAGGACGTTGATCCAGCTTTGCAGATAGGACGCCGATTGCTCGATCGTCGGCGGACTGATTCCGGCCGATGCACTGAGAAACGCGGCCCCCATCTCGGCAACAAGTTCTTCCTTCGAATAATCGTTACTGCCAAAGGGTGCAAGCTTCGTATCAAGCCCTCGATCCAGTCGCTTCGAATGCCCCGTCGAATGCGCGATCTCATGGAACAAAGTCGAATAGTAGCTCTCAGGATTTTCAAAACGCCCTTGCTCGGGCATGTGAATGGTGTCCGTTGAAGGGCGATAGAATGCCCGCCCTCCTCCGTCATGTGCAATCGTCGGTTTGCTGATGTATCCCTCGACGATCCGCTCCGCAGCTTTGATCGGCTCAAAGGGATTGTTATCGGAGAGCGGTTCAGGAGCATCCGGTGCTTCGATGCCATCAATCTGATCGAGGTTGAATGCGGTGTAGTGTTTCAGCATCGGGATTTCGACATCCAGTCCGGTCTCGCGATCCTTCGTTACGTACATCTTCCAAAACGTCACCAGTGATCCCTTCTCGCCCTTGCGAACTTGACCGCCTGCAGCAGAAGCTTGTTTGAAGGTCATCCAGAAGTCGGATGAGTAGCCGCGTTCCCAGCTGGTCAGGCCGAGCAGAAAGACGTTGATACCGCGATAGCGTTTACCGCTGTCGAGATTCTTCGGCCAGCCGTCTCCGATTCCGCGGCGGATCGGGTTTCTCCATGGTGCGGTGCCTTGTTCGAGATGTCCGATGATCTTGTCAGTCACCTCTTGATAAATGTCGCGTTTTGATTTGCGTTTGGTTCGTTGTGTCATGCCGCCCTACGCTTTCGGGCGGGCGGTTCCTGTCGTTGGAGTCATCGGACTGCCCTTTCTTCTTTTGGTTTTCGGAACAATGCGTATGTGCCACGCATTGAATGGTCGCGTCAATCGTTTCTTCATCAATCCGTCTCGTCGGCCAGCTGATGAATGAGTTGATAGTCGGTATCTCGCTCAAACGCACTGACGAAGTCGAAGCCGTTTTCTTTCGCGATGGCCTCCAGTGCCCATTGCATCGTCGGATGGTTGTAGAGTTCGTTATCCATCACCGCGACGCCTTCGGCATACCAGTTGTTGTTTTCAAATTGAATGACGGTTGTCATGGTCGATTTCCTTTCTTGGGTGTGCCGGGACGTTTCCGCCCCGGCGTGGTGGATTAATGTTCGCTTGGCAGGTACAGCACCCAGTGCTCGCCGTCGAAACCGGCCCAAATGCTGATCTCAGGAAGTGGAAAGTCGGTGTACTCGATCTTCTGAGTGATGAACGCTTCTTCCGGGCTGTCCGCCTTGGCGTAGAGGATCGAGGGTTTGCCCTGGTTGCGTTCAAACTTCCAGAAGTGCATTGCATTGATGCGGTAGTCTTCGGCGGCGGCTTGCTGGAATGGCTCGCTTCCGATCCACGATGCGATGGCATCGATCAGCCAGTACGCTTTGCCCTTTTCTGCCAGATGTCTGACACCGGGGGTGTAGATCACTTGGCGGTTGAGCGGATGTTTGTAGCGGATCAAATCGCCGAAAAACTGGGCCAGTTCGGTCTTGAGTTGGTGATCTGTTTTCCCATCGCCCAATGAGTGGTTGGTTTGAGTTTCGGTTGTCATGGTTCGTTCTCCTTTTCTGATTGACCATGCTGCAAATAACCCCGCCTGGTCCGCCGACCTTGAGGCAAGGGTCTTCGCGCAGCGATTTTCCGAAGCGGCCGAAGGTGTAGCTGGCAGGAAAACCCTTGCTGCAAGGTTGGCAAGGCGGGATGCTGCATGAAAAGTCAGTCAGACAAGGCGAGCGAGAGCCTGCTCGATCAAATCAATTGACAATCGTTCGGCGAGGTGGCAGTGTCCCGGCCATGGATCCGAATGAAACTTTTCAATTGATGCTGGACGCGATCGCACGTGGTGACCGCAACGAAGCCGGTGAACTTGCAAACGTGCTGGCTGAATGGATGCAGCGTGGCGGTTTTGCCCCTGCTCTATCGCTAACGGATCGTTTTAATCAGCCACAACCTGTCGACCGTGAATTGATCGTCGCCTTGGTAAACACGTTTCGTTTGCCTGAACGCCAACCCGTTCGCGTCTCCGGGCCGTCGCCATTGGACGACTGATGATGCGGGATTCGATCGAAAGTCTTGCGCAGCAAATCGAAGTGCTTCGAAGCAGCATCGACGAATTGAAAGCGGTATTTGAGCATGCGGTTCGCAATGAAGTCGTCACGATCCGTGTCGAGGTAAAGCACCAACCAACGTGGAAGTTAGAGCTGCAGCGGGGCAATGGGAATAATAGAGTTTGTTCGGATTTGACCGATGATCCGCTGCCCCCTTCTCCCGGCGAACTCTTCTGAGGTTTTGCCGATGGAACCTCGCGACTTGAAACATCTTGCCGAAGAGATCCGACAACTGCGAAACAGTGTCGATGAATTGTCGCAGTTGCTGCGCACGGTGTTCAACATCAATTCTGCTGCCGGCCCAACGCCTGCGAAGCGGAAGAAGAAACCCACGAGAAAGCAGCAGGCAACGAAGAAGATTGAAGAAGATGAGTCGCGGGATTCACTTCCTCTACCGGGCAAACACTTTTAATCGCAAATACGATTGAACAGATCGCCGCATTTACGGAGTCAAGAACTTTCGTATCGCCGTGAAAACGTATCTGATGAAACACGGATCGGGAAAACATCGCACCTTCGCAAGAACAGAAAATCGTTTTTCCGTTCAGCCGGATATACGACAACCATGAAACAGGTAAAGCCGTGCCGTCGCATCATCGTAAGAACGGTTTGATGTCGTTCAGCCGAAGCGTATCTCCGTGCCGCTGCAATCACGTTTTTGCAGAAGCACGTCGTTCCAGTCACCGGATGTTGGCGGCATGTGCCGAACAATAGGGATATCCACCGGCCGGAGTGCTTCTTCAATCTTTGACGCCAATGCAATCCCACCATCATCGTTATCGGTCGCAATCACCACGCGGGAACCCCGCGGCATACGGTTCGCAGCCGAACGAAGACACTCGGCTTGCAGTGGACTGATTTGACCGGCGGTGCTGAAGAAACGGCGTCTTTCGGTGCCCTCGAGCGTTGCCAGACTGAGCATATCGATTGCGGTTTCGCAGATGACGGCTTCGCGATCCGTGTCGCGGGGGCGGGAACAGTGCAGGGCCTTCAATCCTCCGGGAGAGAATCCGGTGAAGGTCGTCCCGTTGGCGTTTCCGTTCTTGAGCTCGAACCCGCAAAGTCCGGTATTGCCTGGACCAAAGTGTGGGAAAGCAGCATTGCCGCGACGATCAATGCGAATGCGTCCCGAAAAGATGGGGTGTGTTTGGACTTCAGCAGAAATGCCACGATGTTCTGTCAGGTAAGAATGGCCTGCGGTTGCGTCTTTCATCTCCATCCAGGCTTTCAAAACGCCGGCCGCGTCGTGGGTGGCCGGTTCAACGACAAAAGGCAAGGTGGGAGTAGGGGCGTTGGCCAGCTGGGAGCCACCGTAAGCCCGCAACGTTTTGCGGATTTCCCCCAGATTTGATCCATCCAGCGAACCGACAAGATCGATGATGGTCCCGCTGTCGGACCCTTTGGCGTTGAAATAGTAATAGAGCCCCGATGCGTCGCGGCTGATGATGAGTTTGTCACCGCGTGGGTGCCGCATGACCATACTGTGCCGCGAACTGGCGCGACGATCCATCACAAAGCCTCGCGACGACGCGTATTCGGCAAGATTGATGCGTTTGAATTGGTCCAGTTCCGCTTTTCGATCGATCATTGGTCAATCCTAGCGCGGAGTAGGGAGCATCGGCAACGAACAAAGTAAAGTTGTCCACCGCGTCGTGGCGTCGTGACGCCGTAAAAACGCCCCCGTGACTTTGCGGGGACGCGTACTATCGGATTACCACCACGAGTCATAGAACACCGTGTAGCCATCAGCGATTGCTTGACGGGCCGTTTTGATGAACTTCAAGTCATCGTCTTTTTCATCACCGACGGTGGTTCCAAAGAAGAATCCGCAAGTATCGGGCAGCTCATTCGCTTTGATTGCAGCTTCCAGTCGATCGAGATCATCCGCGTTCAGAACGACCGGTGTGCAATTGAACTCTTTGGTTCCGTTTTTGTCGTAGTAAAGATCCTGCATCCATCCATGAAGGTTCGGATGTTTTCGCCAATAGTGAATTTCACAAGCGTTCTCGGGAATTTTGAAATCGACCTCCTGATCGATTGTTTCGGTGGTGATAAGTGCATATTGATCGAGTCCCATATCGTTCTCCTTTCGTTGGTTGCGTTCAAGGACGCGAACCGAAAAGCGACGAGCAAGGGATTGGCTGCATGAAGAACACGGCCCGAGCGATGCGAGGGGTGGTGCGGGCACTTCATTGCGGCCATGAGCGATCGTTGCAGGGTAGAGTGTCTTGAATGACCCGCCGAAAGAGAAAACGCGATGGTCGGATTTTTATTCCCATTGTCCGACTCATCATCTCTGACGAATTCAGACCCTTAGAGCTGTTGTGTTTATTTGTGTTTAATAAAGGTGTTACGGATGGTTTGGCACGCTCGTATGCGACGCTGAGCAAGTGTTTAACAAATCGCGCGCAGTGTGAAGTGTCGTTTCTAACCGTGCAAAGTGGGACTAAGACCAGTGTGAAGTGTCGTTTCACGAAGAAGCCGTGTGAAGTGTCGATAACCAAGGGTTCGCAGTGTGAAGTGACGTTTCCGTTGACATTCTGTGTGAAGTGTCGTTTGATAAGACATGAACGACGAATCGCTTGCCAACCGAACAACGCTACTGCCGGACCGGCATCCGGTCAAAGACTTTTTCATCTGCGATATCGTTGATGCGGCACCCAAAGGTGACATGGCCGGTTTGGAACATCCGGTCTTCAGTCTTTCGACCAAGCCGGATAAGCGGCTACGTCGTTATGAGCACAACGGCAATTGGATCGAGATCCGCCCCGGCAGCGATGGCTTAGCGACCGTCTTCGATCGGGACATCCTTGTGTTTTGTATCAGTCAGCTGATCGCCGGAATGAACGAGGGCAGGGAGGTCGCACAAGCGGTTCGGTTTCAGGGTGTTGAGCTATTGACCGCAACGAACCGCATGACGACCGGACGCGGTTATGATCTCTTGAAGGGCGCACTCGAACGTTTGGCCGGAACCCGTATTTCGACGAACATCATGACTGGGGATAAGGAAATCACCAAGGGTTTCGGATTGATCGAAAGCTTTGAGATCGTTCGAGAAACACGCGATGGACGAATGCAGGAAATCGAGGTCAAGTTGAGCGACTGGGTATTTGAAGCGGTTAAAGCCAAAGAAGTGCTCACGCTTCATCGCGATTACTTCAGGCTAAGAAAGCCAATCGAACGCCGGCTCTATGAATTGGCAAGAAAGCATTGCGGCCGCAAGCAAGAATGGCGGATTGGTCTTGAGCTGTTGAAAAAGAAATGCGGATCAACCAGCAAGCTTTGGGAATTCAAGCGATTGATCCGAAAGGTGGTTGAAGACGATGAACGCTCCGATCATATGCCGGATTATTCGGTGCGTCTGGAGGAGGGAGCAAACGGTCATGATCTGGTTGTCTTTCGCAGCAGGGGCACCGTTCCATCAGCGAATGAACCATCGAATGACGCCGTTGGCCCGCTGCAACCCGACACCTACCACGCGGCCCGATTGGAAGCTCCCGGCTGGGACGTTTATGAACTTGAGCGAACGTGGCGGGACTGGATGGCGATGTCGGATGCCCCGCCGCCCAAACGCCCCGATGCTGCTTTCGTTGGATTTTGTAAAAAGTGGTACACTAGAAGGAGTCGTCCATAATCGCGTCGACCCACTCAGAGGATCCTTTTTTCCTCGTCGCTTCGAAGCGATTGCTTTTAGACGGTCGGTTCAGTTCGTTTGAAATTTCGCGACGGTTCATTCCCCTTTCCCAATCTTGTCTGGAACAGGAACCTTGCTTCGCAGACGCTGTCACGAACTACGGACGCGCCGTCGCCGCCGACGACAGTTGCAGAGAACGGGCGACTTGTGCGGACTTCTGGCGGATAAGTTTGTCCACGGGCACGACGAGGTTTGCACCGGACTTCTTCGAACGATGGTTTGGGCGAAGAGTATGACACTCCGGGAAAAGCTGGCTCTATTCGCGTTGGTGGAGGGTTGGTTCACCCATATGCCGAAGGATGCCGAACCGCCCGAGCTGATTCTTCCTCCGAGACTGTCTAGACGAGAACAGTCAACCTTTGAAGTATTACACCAATATTTTTGGGGCGTTGACAGATACATGGGTTTGGGCCGGGCCGAACGTGAGAAGCGTGAAATCGACTTGGCCGATCACGTCCGGGAGCTTCGAACCCTTCCGACCGTTCTTCGCCCCGCCGACGCGGAACTGATCGAGGTGCGGCTGTCTCTTTCGCGGTTAAGATGTTTAAAAGAAACAGAGGGAGGGGTTTCGCAAGAGGAAATGCAGCGAACGGTGGCCGCCGCCGCGTCGAAAGCGTGGCCGTTGAGTAGGCTTTGGAATCTGTTCAACTTCGCCATCGATTGGCCGCTGGAAGCCAAGTCGGTCGGTTCGTTCTCGCAGCAATTAGCTTTGTTCGATCATCCCAACCAGGTGGCGGAGTTAATTTCGGAGCGGGTCGAAAACTGCTCTCATTGCCGGCAGATTCTTCGAGCGATGACAACGACGATCGTCGAGCGCCATCCAGATTTCGATAAACGCGGCTTCACCGAGCCGGTCGCTTCAATTGCTCAAAGGATAGCCGACGGCTTCGAGCGGTGCGGCGGACGGTCACCATTTGATCGGTTCTATCACCGAGACTGCCTCGAAATGGCTGAGTGCTGCTACAGACGTTCGCTGCGTCGTGACCTCTCGCTTCGTTCCGCAGAGATGAAGGCAGCTGTCGTTCAGAAAGCGGGACGTCTACACCGGTTGCTCTATCGAGATCATGCCGTCGCAAGTCTGACAGTGGCAGCCAACGCCGCAGGAGATCAGGAAACGGCGGATCAATTACGGAACACTCTGCTGTCGCGGGTTGGCGAGGGCCTGCTACGCATCGACACCGAGACGTTAGCGTCTTTGGTAAGTGACGCCGCGAATCGGGGGCACAGGAAACACGTAATTCAAGGTCTCGCCGTCTTCGCCAAGACCGTTCCCGATCCTCCGGCAATGGTTAGTGCCGCAGACTTCGAAGGTAGATGGGAAGCGATCGAGGCCCACATGGCGGACACGGTCTATGGGGGTTTGGCGCAAGCAGAGGCTCACAGTTTGTTGCGGAACCACTGGCATTCGCTCCAGAGTGCGGAAGGGGCGTTGAGGAACGTGCGACAATTATTCTGGAGTAATCACCGACTGCAAACGCGGGAGCTCTATGCAAGGACTCTGTTGAAGTGTGCGGAGTTATCGCTCGTGATCGGGAAACCCCGCGACGCCCATCGCCGCAGCGTCGGTGTTTTGACGGCATGCAACGAGGGGGCGGATGCGATCAATCTGTTCCCCGGTTTGGCGGAGACGTTGCTCGAGGGCATTGCCGTTCACGCCGAGTCCCAGGTCGCTTGGGGACACCTCTCGCAAGCTTTTGAATTGCTCGACCGTGCATCGGAGATCCGTCAATCATTTGAAGCCCGTGACTATGCTTTCCGCGATGTCACCCATTTCAAACTCGCTCGGGCTGAGGCGGTGGTGTCCGCCGTCGACGGTGACGTCACCCGCGTAAAGGATGTCTACCAACGACTGTCGAATTGGAATTCGGAAAAGCAGCGGTCGGGGGTGGGGACTTCGCGGTTGTTTCACCTCGAGACGCTTCTGTCGGTGACTCATTCGTCCGAGTTAGCTTGGGCGGCGTCAAGGCCCGGCGGGCAGGTGTCCAGCGAGAACCCAGACAATGCCGCGGACGCGGTTCTGCAAAGATACGAAGCGATCGAGTCGGAAGCCCGTGTGTTGGTCGACGACGGCCACCGGGCTTTCCGTTTTCTGTATCATCGCGTCATGTCTTTGAAGTCACGGATGCTGCAACGTTGTGGGCGGCACCAAGAAGCCATCAATCTGGTCCACCGGATAGCGGACTATGAAGACACGTTGGACGAAGGGGAATGGCATCTTGTCGCCCAGGACACCAGTGTCATCCGGACGCTGGCCATGTCGAAAGCCCTAGAAGCCAGCGGCGAACCGCGGACCTCCAGAGAGTTTGCGGAGATGGCGGTCCAGTGTTTGGAGCCCGTCGAGTGGGAGGTTCCGGTAGACTTGAGCTTGGAGACGCTAGGCTGGGCCTCAGAACTTTCGTTTCGCGAATGGCGGCTTGCTGGAAAGATCGAGCGTTTACACGACGCCATGCGGTTCAGCAAAAGGCTGATCGATCACGGAATGCACACTCGGACCCGGGACATCAATCCGAGCCTTCGGGTGAGGGTGCAGCAGACTCTCAAGGCCGCCTTCGACCTTCGCGTCGAAGCCTGTTATGACGTCGATCGCCATACCGATGAGAGCGTGATCGATCAGGCGTTCTTCGCCAGCGAGTTGGCTCGTAATCGATTGTTGCTCGACAACCTTACGATCCTTCCACCGCCACGCCCCGGCAGCGTGCCGGAAGAGCTCTTGCGAGAACTGGATCAGGCAAAGATCAACGTGATCACCTCCGAAGCGGTCTGGGCATCCGAGGATCCGGAAACGAATTGGGGGGCTCATCCGGTCTCGTCATCGCCTGGATCGGCCGATCCGGTGGAGGCTGACAGCGAGGTTGAGAACGCAGTCGATGACCGACCGAAGTCGAGCCTCGATCCGAGCTCGATGGTTGCAGAGTCTCATCGATACGCTCGATTATTGAGAAAGGTGCAACGACACGACCCGGACTACAGCGCGACCGACCCGATCCGACCCGCGACCCTGGAAGATGCAAGGGACCTCCTGCGGAACGATCGGACTGCGCTCGTCCAGTACCACGTCACACCCCGAGACGCGTTCGCCCTCCTGGTTTCGAAGACGGGTGACGCACGGATGATCAAGTTGCCCGACGCCTCCGGCAGCTTCTTGGAAGATCATTTTGAACGTTGGTCGCGGCGGTTCGGGAATCCCTTCGGGACCATCACTGATCGAGAAAGTTGGCAACGCCTGGGCGAGGCCATTGATGACTCGTTGCGATCGTTATCGGAGGCATTCATAGAACCGGTGGCTCCCCACTTGGGTGGCCATGACCATGTTATCTTGGTTCCGCACGTTCAACTGCACGCGTACCCGCTGGCGGCGGCGTTCTGCTCAGGAAGTGTAAGGTTGGGTGACTTGTTCGAGGTCAGCATGCTACCCAGCGTTTCGATCGGAAAACGGATCTTGGACCGGCAAGGCGGGGTGGGGTCGGAAACGCTCATTCTTTCTGCCCGTTTTCAGTCCCACGCGTCCGCAAAGTTTGAGCGTTACGCGGTCCAGTCGAGGATGGGAGCCGAGTCGATGGATCTGTCAAAACTGTCGCTGAGCGAGATATCCCAAGCGTCCGAGCATGCCCGCTATTGGCATTTCATCGGTCACGGACATTGGGAAGGAAGCAATCCTCTTTCCTCCACGCTGCGGTCCGACTCGAGGAATCGATGGGCTGATCTATCGGAGTTGTATTCCCGGCTGTGTCTGCCCTCCGCGGAGGTCGTCACCTTGAGCGCATGTGAGACCGCGATGAAGATGCCCAATCAAGTCGATGAATTCGTCAGCTTCCCATCGGCCTTTCTTTACGCCGGTGCGAAGAACGTGGTGGGCAGCCTTTGGAAGGTAAGCGACGCCGCGACGACATTGTTGATGGATCGGTTTTACCACTACATCGGAAACGGCCGATCGGTGGCCGGGGCGTTGCGTTTGTCCCAACGGTGGTTGCGGGGACTCGACGACGATGGCGGGGAGGCGCTGCGATCTGGAGCAGAATTATCCCGTCACCTCGAGCAGGTCTTCCGGCCGATGGCACGACGCGAAGCGGAGTACGAACGATTACGGCAGGAATTGAAAGTGGAGCTGGCGTCAACAGCCGCCCCGTTCGATAATCCGGCCTCTTGGGCCGCCTTTGGTTGTTTCGGACTCGGATGGAGGTCGCCCGGATCTCCCAAGGCGAACTCGCGATGAAACCACCGAACTATTCACCCGCCTCGTCATTGGCTTGGGCGTCGGCCCTGTTGGAGCCGCATCACCCGGTCGAGCTTCAGCGATTCGTCCGACATTTCGACAGTCTTTCGGTGGTAGAGAAGCTGGATACCGCGGGATTAGCGAATCACATTCGCAAGGCTTTGAGATTGGTCGCAGATTGCACCATCCGTCCGTCCGACGACCTGTTGGAAGACTGTTGGGAAGAACTGGCTTCGGCGGCCAAGGTGATATTCCCCGAGATCGGATCGTCGGACAATGTCGGACTGCGGTCGGGTTCGGGGGAAGGGTCGACCATCAAGGAACCCGATCGTCTTGGCCCGGTCGACTTCGAACTTAACGTCGCTTGGCTTCTGATCCTGGGCTGGAGCCGTTCCGCGGGAAAGCAACCTGAGAAACTTGACTTTGCATCGGAGTTTGCGGCATTCTTTGAAAAGATGGCGAAGCGTTCGAACCCCAGCGGCGGAATGAAGCCGCCGGGCGAGTATCTCGCCGGGCTGATCGAACGCGTCCATGTTCTCGGCACTGATAGCATCAACTCTGACGAGAGTCGTTTTCTAGCGAAGCACTTCAGCGAACAGCAAAAAAAGACAAAAAAAGCCGAAGCCGCTGCGACCCTGGAACGCTTGGCTTACGAATTGTTTCCGGAACTAAAACCCGATCAAACCGTCACGGCCAACCGATTGACCAAGTGCTTTGCAAAGCGGGCGAACCCGACGGATGGAACGCGTCCGAAATCGGTCGATGACGAGACGAAGCTGAAATTCGTTCAACTCACTCGAGCTTGGAAAGAGGTTGGGGGTTCGCTGGAGTACGAAGGGCAATCGGTTCGACTGGACACGACAAAACACACGGCAGACACGCAGGACAAAACGTTTGTTGTTCTGGAGGCAAAGAAGGGATTCAAGCCCGTCAAGCGGTCGGTTTACGTACCGGGTCTAATTTTTAACAGCTAGCAAGAGTTATCCCTTGAAGGGTTAACTCTTACTGCCTATAGTTGAGCCGCTGACGGAGATTTCAGTGGTTGTCGGCACGTGTTAGCTGCCTTCTTCCGCCGGCATCTCCCGGCAAGCCTGCGTATTGCCGCACGACTTACCAGAACCGCCACCTGGCTTCTTTTCCCGCCTCACAGCGGGACCGCTAAACCTTTGTCTTTAGGAATGCTATGTCTGTACATAACCTTCATTCGGAGCGGATGAATGGTCGGATGAACAACGACCCGAACCCGCCCGACCGTGCCCCGAAACGAACTCACGAATTTATTCGATTCGACGCCGAGACTGGTCCGCCGGGATATCCGGCTGCCTGTTTGACTGACAAGGGACTGGACTTGGTTGAACAAGTCCGTTCGGCGGGCGAGTTGATCGATGTTGCTGCCGAGCATGTGAAGTACGTGCCGACGGGTGTTGAATCAGCAATTGATCGCGTGTCTTCGCGACGGGCTTGGCCGATTAATCAGGCGGTGGCTGGCACTGTCGGATCATTGATCCCACTGGTTGATGATGCGATCAAGCAGGCCAGGACGGCACGTGACGAGGCACAAGATCGGCTTGATGGCATCGACCGGCAGATCCTTGTTTCCAAGTTCAACGCGGCATTCGCAAAATCGACTGACGGAAAGTTCGTTCTCGGATGCATCATCTCATTGCTTCTGCTGATGGGTGTGGGTTCCTTCAGTGAGGTAACCACGGCGGTGGAGGTGGTTCGAGCAAGTGATCTCTATCAGGACGTCGATCCGACAACGGGTGCCATCATTGAACCTGGGGTTGTTCAGGCGTTTTGTTTTTCGTTTGCGTCCATTTTCGGCACGCTGATTTCGATCGAGTTCATCGCATTGATGAGTCAGCGTGACAAGAGTCATTGGCTCTATATCGCCATCGCGGTGTCTGGATTTAGTCTCGCGATAACGGCATCAATTCTGTTCTGCATGCAAACCGAGGGCGATCAAACGGTTCGGCAGATCGCTGGCAGGACCATACATTCTTCCACCCCGCCTTGGTATGTCAGTGCAATACAGATGGGCACGCTATCGCTAATTAATGCGATGGCCTTCCATTGGTTGCGACGCCTTACCGGCAAGTTTTTTCGGCCCGCTTCTGTCGAGAACGCGATTGCGGCAGGTCTTTCCGAATACATCGCCAAACTGAACGACTCGATTCGGGTGTCATCGCAGACGCTGATCGGGCTGAAAGAAATCCTGATCGGCCGATTGGCAGTAGTCGAAGAACATGCTGACGCCATTCGCAGCGCCGTTAAGAACCGAAAGAACCGTCGTAAAGCGGAGCAACTTCGTCGTCAGGCGGATCGACTAGCACCGTTGGTCTTATTAGCTGCGTTGACCTTCGGAGCAACCAGTGTTGGCTGTGGACGGACAACGCCGACTCTGGGTGTCGATGGATCGACCGGAGTGCCTTCAACCGCAAGTGGAAATGTTTACGACGAGCCGATCGAGCTTTTTATCTTCGATTCGCTCGAAGGTCGTCCGGTCCAGTTTGGTGAGCGTCTGGAGCTCCTCGTTCTCGAAGAGTTGGCATCGGGCAGCGAGGTCAAAGTCGTCACGCCAGGTCAGGGCTCGGGCCCACGCTTGGTTGTTCCACCCGGGACATTTGACGCGCGTGTCCGCAATGCAAACTTCATTCGTCAATACCCGGCGATGGAAAGCTACTGGGCTGATCCGCCAACCGGCCCCGAAACACATATTGGAATTTGCGAGATTGCAAAGACGATTGAGGATCTAAGGGAAACCGAACTGCCGTGCCGCGTTCTGCTGTTCGCACCACCGCTCATGACAGACCCAAATCATGCGACGTATTCGATGGCGGATGGATTAGTGCCCTCGAAAGGATGCATCGATGAGCCAACAACGCCCTTTACTACGGTTAACCAGTATCCAGACGGAACAATGATTGCGTTCCTATCGTTGAATTCAGGCTGGGCACGGTCGTCGTGGCACGCCGACGCTAGTCGCGATTTTGTATCGCATTACTTCGGACGACAGGGTGCGAACTCGATCCTGTTCACGCGAGACCTAAAGCGGGCGTTGGCGTTCGATCGCATCGTTCCCCCCATCGACCTGACTGATCAGGTTGATAAACCGGCATTGATAGATCCGCGGATGCCTTCCGATCGCATCGATCCGCCTATGCCCCGGACACCGGTTGAAGTTCCGGTCGTGACATCGGCCTCTATAAGGCCCGCTCCAGAGCGTCGCCTATCGGCGGTCGATCGCAACGGGTCGATCGAGGAACGCCTAGTGGCTGCCGGTGGAAGCAGGGCGGAGTCAAGACTGAAGAGCGTCGAGGTATTCGTTCTGTATGACCGCTCGGCGTCGATGGAAAAGAACATCGACCGTGGCAATGTGGTAATCGACCGATTGATCGTCGAGTTGGTGCCGCTGACGAGCAGCACGAAGATCGGCTTGCGGACGTTCAGTCAGGTCGGCTTTGAGACCATGCCGCTTTGTGACGTTGGCAACACAGCCAACGCGAACAACCTACGCAGCTTTCTTGCCGACATCGAGACTGAACCAGGCGATGGGAAATGGATGTTTCATCTGCCGGTCGCCTTGGAGGCTTTATCGGCCGAGGACGCGCAGACGCATCAAATCCTAATGGTCGTCGGTGACCATGCGACCATCGACCAAAACCTTCTGCAGCAGGCGTTTCAGACAAAAGCTCAATCGATGAGTGGGCTGGTCAATCCGATTAGGCAGTGGGCGACGAAGCCCGGAACCAACCGGAGTGTGGTCATGCAGTTTTGCGGTCACGACCCTGATGAGCGTGCCTGTTTCGCGGCCATTGCTGATGCCGTGCCCAACGGACTACTTGCTTCCGACCCGGACTCGTTGATCGATGCAATCATTGCGTCGATCGCGAAGTGATTCATCTGAACCGTTCGCTGCTGGTGACAGACACCCATTCCAAGCAGCCGGTCAATCTCTCCCTTCCTCTCCCTTCAATCGATTAAGTGATATGTCTGAACTGTATCAAACCCTTCTTCGAGATACCGACGGGACGTCCGTCGACAACGGTGACTTGGCTCTCCGCATTGCCGACGCCAACGAGTTTGAAATTCATCGTGAGGCTTCCTCCCTCGACGAAGATCAGCGGGGTCGTGCGATGACGGCTATCGCAGATCGAACCCGAGGCGGGGGAACGTTCAACGCGTTGGAGACCGGTGCGTTGCTGACGATGTTCGACCACTTGACGACCGACAAAACGCGGGCCGAGTTGTTTGCCGATATGGAGGACGAGACCGGCATCTCTCGAACGCAGTTGTTTCGCACACTGGCGATGTTTCGAACCTTCGGCCGCGAGTTGTTACATGACCGCGTGACCGCAGCACGTTGCACCTGCGAAGCCTTGAAGCTTCTGGCCGGCAAGGACGTTGAAGAAGCCGCACGCTCGGAGGCATTGGAGTTTGCCCGGGCGGGCAACTTCCTGACGATCAAAGTTGCCAAAAATCTGATCCGCAAACACGCCCGCCGTCAGTCGGGGCAGGACGGCGGCACCGCGGAGAAGCCCACCCCTTCGGTGTCGCCGAAATCGGCCGATGCAGCCGTCTTGTGGCAACACAGCGAGTCGCAATTGCACGTGCTCGTCCGCCGGCAAAGTCAGTCCGTCGTCGTGGATGACGAGACGATCGTGATGGCCCTCGAAGCGGCCCTTGCCGCCTACAAGCGGGTGACCGTCGAACAGCAAACCGCCCCCCGAGTCGCCTAAGGAGTCGCCCATGTTAAAGCGAGAAAAGCTGTCCACGTTCAACGATGCCACGCCCCGTTCGACTTCGAACAACGGCGAGCCATCCCGTTTTGGGAGAACCGCCGCCGACCGCGGCCATTCCTCAACGATGGATGACTCGAAACCGATCCCGCGGGCGAAGAAGCCGAGCGAGAAGCTGAAGTTTGGATTGCTCAACGGCGTCGTCATCCCGCCGTCGTGTTTGGCCATCATCCCGATCTCCGGGGAGGGCATTCGCATGCTACTCGACGTTACCTCGACGAAGCTGTCACGCCTCCCGTTTCCCATGCTGGATCGGTTGGAAATGTACAGCGGATGGGATCAGCTCGACTTGGCCCACGTGATCGCAGGTTTGCTGATCTTGGCGACCTCGCTTGTGTGGATTCGAGTCATCAACGAGAGCAAGGGTGTCGGCGATGTCCTGTCGTACCGTCAGAAATTGCCTGCGTTGTTCTACCTCTATGCCGGTGTGGCCGCCGGGGTCATTGGACTCGATGCTTTGATCTTCCTACTGGGCCTTCAGTCGCGGACGAACGGTTGGGGTGAAGTCCCTGTCTACGCCGGCCCCGCCTGCTGCGTGCTCTATGTCGTTTTGTGCGCATGCTTTGCCATCTTCCACAGCGACTACGCCACCGGAAAGCGGGTTTGAACCGCACGTATCGCTCCCAACCTTCATCTTCAGGAACTCTGCCATGAATGTACCCCGTCTTTCTTTTCCTATCGCCCTCATCGCGGCAATATCGATGGCCTTGACCGGCTGCGTCGCCAAGGTCGAGCGTCAGGCCAAACCGATGTTCAAGACCAAACCACTCGATGCCTGTTTGCTGATCAACGTCGACCTGAGCCAATCGTTCAGCCATGACTTTGGCGAGCGGGCCTTCCCGTTGTTGATGACCATTGTAACTGAGTTCTTCGAAGCTCAAACGGGAAACGACTGCAAGGTCGTGCTGGGCCAGACCAGTGCCACTAGTGCCGACCAAACCGTGCTGTTCGAAGGCACTCCTCGTCAGCTTCGTCAGCGATTCAAAGACCCCGAGGCATTGTCGGCATTTCTGATGTCGAAGTCTGATCCGAACCGCAGCCCGATCTACGAAGCGATGGGGAATGTCATCGCGTATGCCAACCGGATGCCCGACGCCGGCCAGGACACCAAGGTGTTGACGGTCACGATCAGCGACCTGATCGACTCCGAAAGCGATGTCGAAAAACGCAAGGCTCACGGCCGCGTCCTGGTTGACGAGCTGAAGACCTATCAGTCCGCCGGCCACGGCCTGGCATTGTATTACGTCGCGTTGTCTGAGACCGACAAGTGGACCGAGATCATGGACCACTGCGGCTTCGAACGGGGCCAGTACGTGATTGCCAACACACTAACCGACCAGCCGCCAATGCCACGGCTCGATTGACCCCGTCGCCGTTTTTCCCTCTTTTCCTTTCACATCGTTGCGAGGTCCGCCATGTATGAACGCTTCATCCGCCCGGGAATGCCGGCTTGGCCGTCGATGATGTTTGATGACGAGAACAAGCAGGCGGTCATTTCGGCACGCATCCCAAGTTGGGAAACCGCTAATCGTGGACGTTTGGCATCCGGTGTCTTCGCCTTGGCGTTTGCTCCGGTGGCATTTCTAGCGGTCGAGATTTTAGTGCCGCCGATCGAACCCCCGATCACGCGGTGGGCACTGGTCGGTTTCGGGACGCTGATCGCTTCGATGGTGGGGTTTCGGGTGCTAAAGAGCAGCTTACCGAAGCCGCTGTCACGGATCGTGTTCGCCAGGCGTTTGAAGATCTACGTCGCCAGCGACGTGGTGGCGTTTCGATCCTGGTTTTACGACGAGGGCATTCGGATGGACCGCTTTCCTGGCGGCGAACCGCTGGCGATCCGTCCGAGCATCGCGGACGATCCCGAAGCGGCCGAGTACAAGGCGTCGCTACCGCGGGACGACGGGAAAGAGAAGAAGCCCGGCATTCATGAACTTGAAACATCGAAGACGTTGCAACTGGTGCTTCGCAGCGGGCCCGCCGATCGGTTCGATGGTGAGAACGATTGCCAGGGCAGCGTCCGCACGATCCCGGTGGCCTCCATGAACAAGGAGACCGCTGAGAATTTGGTCGGTCTGATCAACGTCGCGTTGGAAGTCACGACGCCGACCCTGCGGAGCACTTCACGTGACGCGGTCGGTTTGGATTTAGACAGGGTCGCCGACACGCGGGGAGGTTTGGGATGACGCTGTTCACCATCAAAGAAACGGCGGCGTTGCTGAAGGTCAGCCCGTCGCACGTCTACGGCATCGTCCAACGGGGCGAGCTGCCGAGCTATCAGATCGGTTCGTGCCGCCGCATCTCGGAGAAGGATTTAATGGACTACCTCGAATCGCGGCGACGCGAGAAGACGGCATTGCCCGCCGACCAAACCGTTCACTTCTAATTTTTTCCCTTTCCTCAACGGAGCTATTCGATGGCCCGATCCAATTGGCCCCCGCCGGCGATTACCCCAATCTTCACACCGGAAGCGGCCCCATCCGAACTGAAACCTGTCGAAGCAAAAAAGGATTTCGGTAAGGCTGCCGAAGACTCAAAGGCACCAAAGTTGTCAAAGCCCGCTCCCGCCCCGTCACCGGGTGGTCCTATCCTCAGTCGCGGTTCAGTTCGTGAGACCGTCGCCGAAAAAACGAGTGGCGACGCATTGCCGGACACGCGGACCGGAAAGGATGCCCCGCGCCAGGTTGATTTCAACCGTTTGGGGCGTCACCGCACCACGCCGTTGGACCGCGGCCCCGGCTTGGGCTGATATCCGTTAATACCTACATCTCAACTATGTAAGGCACTACACCATGAACCAATCCGGTCTTGATCGAAAGCAGCGACTGATCAACCGATTCACCGAAGCGTATCACCGAGATAAAAAGGCGGAAACGTTGATTGAGCTAATGAAGCTTCACATCGCAATCGGGAAGCCCAATCTTATGCTCGGGTGCGTCACGTTGTTTTTGGCCGAGCATAGCGAACATCCACTTCGAGATGCGATTGTGGACCTTTCGCTCGCGGCGGCTACCGAAGATCGATCTGTGTCCTCGCGACTTGAGAAGATCAAATGCCGCTCACTCACACGACGGTACGACGTGTTGCTGAGGGAACATCTCGGCTAGATCGACACACTGTTCAAGATCCTCGCAAACTTATGCCACGCCTTTGGTATCAGAATCTAATTCTGGCTTGTCGACGCATCAGAACCGCTCATCGAACCGATTGCAGAAATACTCAGATTGGTCGTAGAAGACCCGCTGCAAGATCATCGGCCGGAAGCCGGGGCGCAGGATCAATTGCCGGAGTTTGGAATCGTCGCGGGCAAAGTACAGTTCGATCTCGGAAGGAGTGAGGAGGGGTTTGGAGCTGAGTTGAAAACTCGAACCGGTGGCCGACTCTCGCATCAATTGCGACACGCCGGGCTGTGACAACGACTTGGTTTTAACGAGGGCCTCCCCGAGCCTTTTGCTGAGGTAGGAGAGTGTTTCGTCGTCATTGCCGCCGAACGCCTGAAGCACGCCGGCATTGCCGAGAAAGGTTTGCCACGACTTCGGATAAGCCGCCTTGATCTGCGGCAAGTCCTGCAGCACGATCATTAGCTTGGCACCGAGACCCGCGAACTGGGCGATTGCCGTTTCCAACGCCCGCAATCGTCCAAGCGATTGGAATTCGTCAAGCATGAACACGGTTTGGTGACCGGTCGAAATGTTTTCCTCTTCGAATGCTGCAAGCGTCATTTGCACCACGAGCCGTTGAAAACCACGCATCAGCGGGGCTCGCATGGCGGGGCTGGTGACGTACCACGCCAGCGAACCGCTCTTGAGTTTTTTGGGATCGACCGAGGGGCCTCGCAGGACGTTCTGGATCGCCGAAACTCCGATAAAGCTAAGGTGGCGACGGGCGTTGGACGCGACGCCAAAGAACTCCGATCCGGAGCGTCCGTAAAATGATTGAGCCGCGGCTCGGACAAATCCACCCGCGGCGTCAGACTGCAGCATTTCGGCTTCGAGGGCGTAGCGTCCGGAGTCGTCGGCGAGCGGCTGCATGGCTTCGGACGACAACTGCCACACGGTCACCAAGTCGCGGCGTCCTTCGTAGTTGGCGTGGGTGGCGACGTGAGCGATCAATCCACCGATCCAGTCGCGTCCGGATTCATCCCAGTGCGGGTCTTTACTCTGCTCGTTCTCAACGACCAAGGCATCTGCGACGAGCATCGCGTTGGCCGTCAGGACATCGGGATGGCTGCCGACGACGAAGTCGACCGCGTTGAAGGCCGATCGATACGAACGGGTCGATGCACCCGAGCAATCGAACGGATCGGTGACCGCAACATCCTGCCCTAAACCCTGATGCCGCCACCGAGCCGTCATCGCGGCGAGGTCCCCCTTGGGGTCGAGCACCAACACCGACGTTGACTTGGGCAACGAGATCAAATTAGGCGTCAGGACGGACCGCCCCTTTCCGGCCCGTGACCCCGCCAGCAGGAAGTGATGTCGATCATCGGCGACACCGATTGGGACGCCGCCGCTGGCCCATCGCGGGAAACGACCATTGGCCAGCTGGTCGCCGATGCGGATCTCCGCCCCGACGACACCGAGGAACATCTTCGCTTGCCGATTATTCTCCGGGTCCATCCGCAGAGACGGGGCCGCAGCAAGGTTATCGGGATGCTCGAAGAACGCCGACTCGATCGAGCCGATGTCATCAGCGTGCCGGCCCCGCGGCAAATCATCGAGCAACGACGACATACCTTCACCATCACTCATACATCTTCTCCGCAATCACTTACTTGTCCCATCGCCCTCGGTATCAGAATCCGCCGAGGCATTTCGGTTCGCCTTCGCTGCCTGCTGCCGGAGGAAGTCCATATTCTTGGCAAGGTGGCTATAAACACGCGACACCATCGCGGTGTCCTTGTGTCCCATTAAGTGGGAAAGCGAGATAGGATCAACCCCGCCGGTTGTCAAAGCGTTGGTTGCGTAGGAATGCCGAGCTCCATAGGCGATCACGCGAAAGCCGAGTTTCTTGCTCATGCGATTGAGCCGGCATTTGATTGCATCCTTCTTCCACCGGCCCCCGTAGGCGTTGCGGAAGAGGGGACCTTCGGGACGCAATTCGACCAATCGATCGATAATCGCCTTGGCATCAGGCGATAGGAAAATAACGCGGGGCTCGGTTTCGCCTTTGGACTCGTCAGCCGGGAAGATGATCAGGTCGTCGTGAACATGTTTCTTCTCGACAATCCTTGCTTCCTTCGGTCGGCAGCCGGTCCAGTACAAGAAATCGAGAAACTCAACGAGCGGTCCCGTGGCGGCGTCCTTGATTTGTTGCCATTGGTCACTTGTGTAAACGATGTCCCGGCGTCTGCGCCGTGGCTTGCGAACTTTCGGCAGCGGTGTGTACCGAAGGTAGCCTTCCTCGACAGCCCAGTTGAGCATCCGCTGAACGATCGCGATCGCATCGTTGGTGGCCGTGTCGGACCAGTGAGAGTTTGCCGCCGTCCACTTGGTGATGTGGTGCTTTTTGATCTGGCCGACTTTGAGCCGTTTGCCGACCGAGTCGATGAAGCTTTTTAGGTAGCGAAGATTGTTGTCGTAGGTGCCTTGCTTGCGATTTTCCTTCACCCAGTCCAGGAATCGCTGCGAGAGGGCGTACAGCGTCGTAATCTCAGACGTAATCGAGTCGCGATCGCTCATCAGTTCATGGAACTTGGTTTCGGCGGCGGTCTTGTCTTTGCCGAGGCGAATCTGCCGACCATTCATTGAGCAGTACCACGACTGGGTCTGCTTACGAAAAAAGGGCTTGGGTTTTCCAGCCATCACTATGCTCCCGAGTTTGCATTCGATTCCGTGCACTAAACCGTGCATCTGGCGATTTCAGGATCGCAATCGGTGCTGTCGGGGCAATAAAAAAGCCCGCTTTCGCGGGCTTTTTGGGAATGGGCGATACAGAACTCGAATCTGTGACCTCCACGATGTCAACGTGGCGCTCTAACCAACTGAGCTAATCGCCCGTCGGGGTCTGGTCCGGATCAAATCCAGCACCTCGACCCGAGGGTTCCCGCTTGTCTCGCGGGCACTTTGCTTAGAAATCGGTCGTCTGGAGGACAAGCTCCAATGCCAATGTTCCCAAAGCGGTCGCACAGTTTGCGATGACCCTGACGGTTCGTCAAGCCACCCCGACCCCGCAAATTTCGATCCCCGCCGGATTGTCTCCTCGCAGACTGATTGCGGTCCATCGTGGAGGCCGACAAGCGTCGAAAACCTTCGCGGATCCTTGAAAACGCAAAGATTTCATCAATTCGCTGTTGACGGCTGCGGACCCACCCCCGGATACTTCAGAAAATTGGGGTTGACGCGGTTGGAGCGAATTTCAGGAATTCCTCCCCCACTAGTCAGGCTGACTATCCTATGTTTAGGAAGCGGTTTTGACTGGACGGCGCGTCCGCCCGCTGCGATGGGAACACTTTCGTTGCCATCGGTTTGATTTCCACTTGCGCCGGAACGCCTCCCGGCCGGAGTAGATTGCTTTAGTGGCATTGGCACGCAGAAACGTACAACCGGAAAATCGCGATTCAACTCGCATCAACGCCCAAATCCGCATCACGCCCGTGCGTGTTGTCAGCGAAGAGGGGGAACAACTCGGAATCATCCCAACCGAACAGGCTCTCGAGCGTGCTCGCGATGCAGGGTTGGATTTGGTGGAAGTGGCCCCCGGAGAGCGCCCGCCGGTTTGTCGAATCATGGATTACGGCAAATTCAAGTACGACAAAAACAAGAAAAAGAACAGCGGTTCTTCTCACACCAAGACCAAAGAAATCCGCTTGCGACCCAAAACCGGTGACGAAGACATTCGCACCAAGGTTCGCCAAGCTGAGAAGTTCTTGGAACACAAGGACAAGGTCCAAGTCAGCGTTCTCTTCCGTGGCCGCGAAATGGCTCACATCGAGGAAGGTCGCAAAGTCATGGAACAGGTCATCGAGATCTTGAGCGAAGTGGGCAAGGTGGAAACCAAGCCTCAACAGCACGGTCGACGAATGATCTGCATGATCGCACCGAAGTAAGCTTTGGTCGACGGTCGCTTTCATTCCTCCCGCCACGCCGATTCTGATCGGCGTTGGTGGCGTCTCTTCTGCAGTGGCATAGGCTTCCAGCCTGTGTTCCTGACTCTGGGTGGATCGTGGTCTCCACAGGCTGGAAGCCTATGCCACATGGATGATGCTTGTCGGAGCTCGGTCGGTGTGCGACCATCTGCGGCATGAATGACACCTATCAATTCGATGCCGCTGGGGCTCTCCTGAGCACCGAACTGCCGTTCCCACGCCGCCAAGGCAAAGTTCGCGACGTGTACGATCTGGGTGATCAGTTGCTGATCGTCAGCAGCGATCGCATCAGCGCGTTCGACTACATCTTGCCCACCGGAATCCCCGACAAAGGTCGCTTGCTGACCGCGATGAGCCGGTTCTGGTTCGAGCAAATGGATGCCGGGCGAATCGGTCAAAATGTTGGCTCTGCTAGCGATGACGACTCGAGCACTTCTCGATCGATCTCGCATCACTTGATCAGCACAGACGTCCCAGAAGAGGTCGCCGCGAAAGTTGACCCGAAGCCTCTCGAAGGTCGCGTCATGGTGACCCGAAAAGCCTCGGTGGTTCCCTTTGAATGTGTCGTGCGAGGTTACCTCGAAGGCAGCGGCTGGAAAGAGTATCAAGCGACCGGCGAAGTTTGTGGTGTTGCGTTACCGGCTGGATTGAAGCAGTGCGACCAGCTCAGCGAGGCGATCTTCACGCCAGCGACCAAGGCCGAGGAGGGTCACGACGAAAACGTTTCCTACGAGGTCATGAGCGAATCGCTCGGCGAGGAACAATCAAGTCAACTGCGGCTGATGAGCCTTACGATCTATCAAGATGCGTCCAAGATTGCGGCCGAGCGTGGGCTGCTGATCGCGGACACCAAATTTGAGTTTGGCATCGTCGATGGCGAGTTGATGTTGATCGATGAAGTCCTGACGCCGGATAGCTCTCGGTTCTGGGCGGCCGACGAGTACGAACCTGGGCACTCGCAACGATCGTTCGACAAACAATTTGTCCGCGAGTACTTGCAAGAGTCGGACTGGGATCGAAACAGTCCTCCGCCACCGCTGCCGGATTCGATCGCTCGCCAAACCGCGGATCGTTATCGTGAAGGGTACGAACGCTTGGTTGGCAAAGCCTTCGCTTGATCTTCCGTTGCCACCTCGTTTGCTCCTCCATCATTTTCTTTCGTCGAGAACTCTGCCATGAACGCGCCTCCGGTCATCGAACGCATCGTCAACCTGCTGGACCCCAACGGCGACATCCTGTTGGGCACCACTCGTGAAGCGGCCGAGGCTGCGGTGCGTAGCGGAGACGCCGAAGCGGTCGGAAAGATCCGAGGTCAATTCGCTATTCTGCAAGCCGAGGGCAAGACCGTTCACATGGCTCGTTCGATCGGACGACCGATGCGATACTTCCTCGCCAAGCGGGCGGCGGGACCTTGCTTGATCGTGGCCGAGCGAATCGATGAAATCTTCGAACAACTTCGAGCAGAAGGGTTGGAGGATCAGTTCCATCCTTCGTACACGCGAATGGTGCCGGCTCATCACGTGATGAAGTTGCAACTGACTGGTTGCCCGGATCCCAATCCGACGCTGCATCGGTTCTTTGACCCGCGATCGAACACGCTTCCCGCCAGTATCGAAGAGATCGGCACCCGGTACATCGAAAGACTGGTCGGTGCGTGCTCGGACTGGATCAATACGATCGAGAACGACGCACCGATCGGCGTCATGTTCAGCGGCGGCATCGACAGCGGAGCCGTTCTGATCGCGATGATCCATGCTCTAAAACAGTCCGGGCAGACGCCTCAACGATTGAAAGCGTTCGTGTTGTCGGTGAAAGAAAACGCTCACTCTCGCGAGACGGACTTTGCGCAAGCCAGCGAATTTTTGGAAGCGATCGGAATGCCGATGCTGCTGGAAGTCATCTCGGTCGAGAAGTCTCACATCGATTGGCGGTCCGCGATCGAAGTCACCGAAGACTACAAACCACTGGACATCCAAAGTGCCACGATGGGCTTGGCATTGTGCCAAGGCATTCGTGATCGCTATCCGGACTGGAAATACTTGGTTGATGGCGACGGCGGTGACGAGAACTTCAAGGACTATCCGATTGAAGAGAATCCCGAACTAACGATTCGAAGCGTTCTGAACAATCAGATGCTCTACCAAGAAGGTTGGGGCGTCGATGCGGTGAAACATTCGCTCGTGTACAGCGGCGGCCAGAGTCGCGGGCATGTCCGCACGAGTGCTCCAGCACGTCGGTTGGGCTTTCACGGCTTCAGTCCGATGGCATTGCCCGAGGTGATTGAGGTTGCCGAAGGAACGCCATTCATCGAGATGACCGATTGGGACCACGAGAAACTGTACGCACTGAAGGGCCAAATCGTGGGGGCCGGCGTGCAGTCGGTCACCGGGATGCAGATGCCAGTCAATCCAAAGCGTCGCTTCCAGCATGGAGCGGGAGGCAAAGATGCCTTCGACGCTTTGTTCCCTGTCGAAGAAACCGAGTACCGTCAGTATTTCAGCGATGCGTTCGCGACGGACAAGCTCGCCGAACGACTGCCCGCAGAATGAGAGGCGGGAAGGTCGGCTTGATCGCTGGCGTTTGAGTCGCCAGGCCGGGAAGCCCATCATTCGGCTCGGAAGTCAGAACCTGGTGCGCTGACTAAAACGAGCGATTGAGCAGATTGGGCGAGCAGCTCGAAAGCTGATCAGGAGCCCATGCAGACATCGACGCGGTTGACGACTTGGCGTCCCGCGGCGACGGGGCGGATGGCTTCTTGAGCCAGTTGCTTGTGATAGAAGCTGCGAACGCGGCCGGTCAAGCAAATTTCGTTTTCGCTTTCGTCGACCCGAAGAAACCGCAGCTCAGCAACCTTGCTTTCAGCAAGTGCTTGGATCGCGGCGGTGCTTCGGATTTCCGAAACACGATCGTTGGCAGAATCGGAGAAACCGGTTGGTGCACCGGAGAGAGTGGCGGTGTGGTCGGCTGGCGTGATCGAATGCATAAATGTCCCAATTCCCTTCAGGAAGTCATGAATGGCCCAGATAGGTTTGTCCTGCGCAAACGCTGTCCTTACTAATATTTCCGATGTTTGCGTTTCAGGCCACGCCAATTTTGTCATTTTGTTGCGGAGAGCCGACTGAAACGTGTTAAACGAGGAAGTCCCGGGGCAATGGGTCGCAACCGCGGAAATTTCTACTGAGCTTGATCAATTTCTCTCAAGTTGTGTCCACACGGCAAATTGGCGGCATTGCGTTGCCGATTTCGGTCTCCGTCATAACGGCTGCAACCCAGCCGGCAAAAGAGGGGGACGCAAGGGCGACTTTTTTCAGTTTGTCGCAATTTGTGACGTAGGGTTCTATCACGTGAGCATCATTCGGGTGGGTCAGACCGACACATGGTCCGCCAGACGGCTCACGTGATAACGCGACGGGTGAGGTCAGTGAATCGACACTTCGGTCCGACCACCTCCCATTGCCCACTCATCGTCCAATTGAACCAAGCGATCCTCTGCGGGGACTAACACGTGCTTCTCGATATCATCATTGCAGCCAGCTGCGGCGGCGCCGGAATGACTTGCGGCTGGGTGATGCATGCTCTTTACAACCAAGGGCAAGCGTCTGACTCACCAACTCCGCAACCATCCGCTTCCTCGGCCAATTTGCAATCTTCCGAGAATGCATCGCCAGCTGGCGAAGACATCGAACCAATCGAAGAAGGCCCAGACGCCGAGAAGGTGATGGCGGTTGCTGATCGTGTTCGACAGTTCACGCATTCCATCGCTGCCGACGTCGACGCTCATCAGAGTCGCGTTGAAAACTTGAGCACGACGCTGCACGAGAGTGACCTGTCCAATTCTCCGCCCGCGATCGTCGACGCTGTCGACCAAATGATTGCGGCCAACGAGGTCATGCGAAATCAGTTGGCCGAAGCCCAAGCCAGAATTCGCGAGCAATCGCAACAACTGCAATCGGCCGAGCAAAAGGCTCAAACCGATGCACTGACACAAATTTTCAATCGCGGTGCCTTCGACGAGCACTTGCTACGACGTCATGCACTCGGCCCGGCTCGGGCTGGCGTGTTGGCCGTTCTCGATGTCGACCACTTCAAGAAGTTCAACGACACCCATGGCCACCGCGCGGGCGACGAGGTGCTGCGAGTCGTTTCGCAGTTGCTGGACGCACGCTTGCAGCCACACGGCATGGTCGCTCGCTTTGGCGGGGAAGAGTTCGTGATGATGCTGCACGACACGACACTGGCGGAAGCTGTTGAATTGATCGAGCAAACGCGGGTCGCCATCGGAACACGCGAAGTTCGCTTCGAAGGCAAGTGCCTGAAAGTCAACGCCAGCGTCGGTATTGGTGCACTTGAGCCACAGCAAACTCCTGAAAATTGGTTGCAACGCGTCGACGAGGCTCTGTATCGATCCAAGGAAGTCGGCCGAGACTGTGCCCACTACATCGACCAACAACGATTCGTTCGAGCTGGTGAACCCCTAGCCGAAACCACCGCTGAGATTCCTGCCGAACAACCCGCCGTCGAGGCAAAGTCATCGGAAGCCATTCCGGTCAAACCTATCTCGTCCAGTTCGGACTCGCTTGAAAAACCAACCATTGCTCCCCGAGCCCAGGAAGAAGAATTGGCAACGGAAGTGGAAGCGTTGGCCCGAGACACTCGATCATCCGTCGAGCTGGAACAGGCACCCGAGCCACGAGCGGTGGTCGAAGACAAAGCCACGGAAGCTCCCGAAGTGGTGGAGGAGGTCCAAGAGATTCTCGAGGAACCTGCCAGCGAACGGCCCAAGGCCCTGAGCTACCTTCCCGATTTGGCGACGATGGTCGATTACGTCGAGGAAATGCAAACCTCGCCGAATCGTGCCAAGGCAGCCAACCAATTGATGAGCGTTCGCCTGTCGGGCAAACCCAGCGGGGCGACCATGCGTTCGTTGTTGCAATTGGTCCGTGCCGCGACGCGAAATCAAGACCACATCGGTTGCTTGGACCAATCGACCCTGGTGATCTGCATGCCTCATTTGGAAGCCGACGATGTGCTCGAACGAGCCCACCAAATTTGCGGTGCGGCCGGTTCGATCGGCGTCTCACTGGCGGCAGCTGAGAAGTCCAGCGATGGCGAAAAGCTATCGGTCGGCATCTTGCAGATCGCTCCCTCGGTCAAGTCCATGTCGGCCTACGAAAAGTCGCTGAAGCAAGTTTGTGCGATCGCGGGATTGGCGGCTCGCCAGAGTGGTCAAGACAACCAGATGCCTGTGCTGTCGCACCAAATGGCGACTTCCTGACACGGGAATCCAACGCGAATTCGTTGTCTTCGGAACGAATTCTGACTTTCGGTGAACTTTCCCTCAAGAATTGGCCTTGAGGTTCGCTCCTCCGATTGCGTACCCCCAAAGGAACGTCGAGCGGTTCGACGGAACCGGAGTCACGCGATCCAAGCGAGCGGTCCATGCCCTACGGAGTTTATCTGTCAGCAGCGGGTGCGCAGGCACAAAACCACCGACTGCAACAGATCAGCCACAACCTTGCCAATGTCGACACGCCGGGTTTCAAACCCAGCGAAACGATCTTGCAGGCACGGTTCTCGGAGCTGATCGAAGAAGGCATGGTGTCACCCGGTCTCGGGGGCGCTGATGACATCGGCGGTGGCGTGACCATCCAGCCCGAACAGACTCAGTTCGGCATCGGAGCGATTCGGACAACCGGACGCGAAACCGACTTTGCGTTGCACGACAAGAAGAGTTTCTTTGTCCTGCAGCGTGGCGACGAACAACTGCTCACCCGAGCCGGCGACTTCCTGTTCGATTCCACCGGCACGATGGTCAATTCCGGTGGCGACGCGGTGCTCGGAAAAGACGGCCGGCCAATTCAAATCGATCCCCGACGTCCGTTCACCGTCGGCGCGGAAGGCACCATCAACCAAGCCGGTGCGACTCAGCAACTGATGCTTGCGCAACCAGCCAGCTACGGCGATCTAGCCAACGTCGGTGGCAACCTGTTCCGCCCCTTGGCTGAATTCAGCTTGGCTGCCGATAGCGATCGCAATGTTGTCGCTGGTTCTCTCGAACAATCCGCCGTCAGTCCCACGGGAACGATGATGGAAATGATTGAAACGTCCCGTGCCTACGAAGCCAACATCCAAATGATCAAGAACCAAGACAGCGTGCTGGGTTCCCTGATCGGTCGCGTCCTACAGAGCTAACCGCGATGCAGTCGTCGCTCTCTCACAAGGAAAATTTTGCATGAGTGTTCAAACGCTGTACACCGCCGCCACCGGTATGGAGGCGATGCAGACCAAACTGGACGTGATCGCCAACAACCTGGCCAACATCAACACAACCGGGTTCAAAAAAGACCGCGCCAACTTCGAAGATTTGTTGTATCGAACCGAGGTCTATCCCGGCGTCCAGGACGCCACGCAAACTCCCACCGCGGTCGGCACGCAGGTTGGACTGGGCGTTCGTGTGACCAGCACCCAAACCGATCAACGACAAGGCACGCTGCAGCAAACCGGCCGCGATTTGGATGTCGCGATTCAAGGCGGTGGCTACTTTCGCGTCGTCGATCCATCCAGCCAAGACACGATGTACACGCGTGCGGGCAACCTGGACATCAATGCCAACGGCGAATTGGTGATGGGTTCGGCGCAGGTCGGCCGTCTGCTCGATCCACCAATCACAATCCCGCCCGATGCCACCGCCGTTGTCATCAACAGCAACGGGGAAGTCATGGTGCGGCAACCGGGGCAAACGGAACTGACCAACCAAGGCCAGATCCAGCTCGCCAATTTCATCAACCCAGACGGATTGCTGAAGAACGGCGAGAACCTGTACTCGGAAACGGACGCATCCGGTCCCGAACAAATCAACAACCCAGGAACAGACGGCATGGGTGTGCTTCGTCAAGGAAACTTGGAAGCATCCAACGTTGAACCAGTTCAAGAACTGATCGATCTGATCACGACCCAGCGGGCATTCGAACTGAACAGCCAAGCGGTCCAGGCCGGCGATCAAGTCATGCAAAACATCTCTCAACTTCGACGGTTCTAAGCCTTGATGGTTCCGAATTCGAATACGCTCCTTCGATCCGCCTTCACCAAAGGGTGGATCTTCGCATGCGCGACGGCGTGCTCGATTTTTCTCTCACTTCATTCGCCAGCACAAACGCCTGGCGATGCCGACTCCATCGCGAACGACGCGATGCGAACGCCGTTCTATGGAGTCGATCCAAAGTTCAATCGCAATCCCACGCCAAGGGTTTCGCCCACGTCGATGCGAACATCGGGTCAGCCCAAGGGTCCTCACAGTCAAACGATCGACGCGGACACTCGTTGGCAATTTTCAGCAGTTGAAAATGCCACCACCGGTTCACCAATCATTCGTCTTCGTGACGTTGTTCGCCCATTGCAATCCAACTTTGCAGCATGGCCGCGTTTGGCCGATGCGACCGTTGGGTTGATGCCACTGGATGGTTCTCCCGCCAAGATCTCACGCGATCGATTGGCGGACCTCATCGTCGGCGGCCAAGCCACGGCGAGCCGGATCAAAATCTACGGTGACGAAACCATCGTTGTGCACGCGGTCAAGGAATCAATCGCATTGGCAAACGCCAACGCTCAGGCGATATCTTCTCAACCGATATCGGCCCAGTCATCCGCGGCCCAGTCATCCGCGGCCCAGTCATCCGCAACACATCCCGCGTCAATGCAGGCGGATTCGGTCGATGCAACGTACGTCGCACACGCGATGCTTGACGAACCCTCGAATTTTACCTTCACACAAAACACTGCGACGTCGCCCAAAGACGACTTGGATTTCGAAACGCGAGAGCGTCTCGATCACTGGGTCCATTTGGGTCTCCAAAATCAGTACCGCGATTTGGTCGACGCCTTTGACTACGAGTCCTCCTTTGTTTCGCATGAAGTGGGACAGCTGACTGAAATGCAAGGCATTCGGGACATGCGATTCCTCGATGCGATGCCCAATTGGTCAGCGGACGACCCGAAACCGATCACATGTCGATTGAAGATTGACGCGAGATCCCGGACCAATGAGTGCGAAGGCATTGTGCGAGTGACATTCACTCCCAAGCCTGCTGTCGTTGTTGCTCGACGTCCACTGCAACGAGGCCACCGTGTCGGCCCCGGTGACGTTCACTTTCAGCCGTCACCCGTTGTGGAATTGTCCGGTGACCGTGTCATGGATGTGGACGAAATCATGGGAATGGAAGTCGTCGGACTGATCCGTTCCGGCGTGCCACTTCGGCCCAGCGACTTTGCCGCGCCACGATTGGTTCGCCGAGGTGACTTGGTCGAGGTTCAGGTCTCAGGCGGAGGCATCCGTGTGACGACCACCGCAAAAGCGTTGGGGGACGGTGCCCAAAACGAATTGATCGAAATTGAAACGCTGTCACCCAAACGACGTTTGCTGGCCAAAGTCGTGGAACCATCGGTCGTCGAGATCGTGACACAACCCAACCGCGTTCTCGCGAACAAACCCACTCGCAAATGGCAACCGCAACCATGACGTCCGTGACTCGTTCGTTCGCCGCCATCGCGATGTCGTTGATGCTGACCAGCAGCTTCGCCAGCGCTCAGAACTCGTCGTTGCTGCATGCCACACCGCCGTGGATGCCCAACGCACCTGCGCGGTCGCCCGGCCCCGTGGTTCCTGTCAACAATCTTCAACAGCGTTCGGTTCCCGGTGTGGGCCCCGACGCTGCTGTCATGCCACCCGAATTTCTTCCGCCGGGAATGGCAGAGCGTGTACCCACGGGTCAGTATCCCGACGACGCAAACGAACCCAATTCAATGGAAGCGGCGCCCACCTACGACAACTCACCACCGCCGGCGGTTGGTTTGGCAGGAGTGAGCTGGACGTATCAGCCCGCGCCGCCAATGCGAGCCTTTCGCGTTCAAGATATCGTCACCATCCGTGTCGACGAAATTGCCCGAATGATGGCGGAAGGCGACACAGAGAAACGTCGTGTGTCGTTGTTTCAAGCCACACTGTCAGAATGGATCAAACTCGGCAGCGGCGGATTGATCCCTGATCCACAAGAAGATGGCGATCCAACCGTCGACGCCCAAACCACCGCCAACTCGCGAGCCGAAGCGTCGGTCGAGTCTCGCGAATCGATGTCGTTCAACATCGCGGCTCGTATCGTCGACATCCGACCAAATGGCAACTTGGTCGTGGAAGCTCGCAAGCAATATCGCGTCAACGACAACCTTTGGGAAACGTCGCTGTCCGGTATCTGTCGTGCTCAAGACATCGGCCCCGACAACGTCGTGCTGAGCCGCGATTTAATCGACCTCGAAATTAACAAACAAGACCAGGGCCAGTTGCGAGACGGATACCGTCGCGGATGGTTCCAACGTGCCTTCGATCGTTTGAAACCATTCTGATGAACAGCCACCGCATGCTTCGAACGACCGTTTTCCTGACCGCGATTCTGTGGGCTGCCCTATGCAGCTTGCCATCGGTGATGGCTGGCGGATTGAAACTCGGTGACCTATGTCGCTTGAAGGGGCAGGAAACCAACACGCTGCAAGGCCTGGGCTTGGTGGTCGGTCTTCAAGGGACCGGCGATGGCGATGCTGCACCCAAAGGTCGTGCTCTCGCTCGGATGATGCAGTTGATGGGCGGCCCGATGGCGGTGGACGCCGCTGGACGATTGAACATCGAAGAAGTTGGCGACGCAAAGAACGTCGCGATGGTTTTTGTCAGCGCCACAATTCCGACTGTCGGAGCTCAGCAAGGCGATGTGTTGGACGTGACCATCAACGCGATCAGTGCCAAAAGCCTGGCCGGCGGATACCTGATGCTTACCCCCATGCTCGGTCCGCGAGCTGACAACCCAACCGTGTACGGGATGGCAGAAGGACGCGTCACCGTCTCGCCTGACTCGCAACCGACTTCGGCGACGATTCAAGGTGGGCTGAAGATGGAAACTTCCGTTCGAGCTTCTTACGTTCAAAATAACCGAATCACGCTGGTCATCGATCGAGACTTTGCGGATTTCAACACCGCTCAACGAATCGAAGACGAAGTCAACAGTCTGACCTCGCTGACAATGGGCGATCGCAGCGTTTCGCGATTGGCAAGCCCCAACCGAAAGACCAGCGATGGAAACCGCGAATCGGCGCATGCTCGAGCCATCGACCAATTGCATGTCGAAGTCACCGTGCCGCCACTGTATCGCGACAACCCAATCAAATTCATTGCGTTCTTGCTGGACATCCCGATTCAATTGGCCAACCGCAGCAAACGCGTTGTGATCAACGAAGCCGACGGCGTGGTCGTGATCGGCGAAGACGTCGAGATCGCACCGGTTTTGGTCACTCACCGAAATCTTCGAATCGAAGCCGGTGGTGGAGGCCGATTTGTTGAGATCGGTCCCGATGGAACTCCATCCGCGGCCAAGCTGAAAAGTTTGGCGGATGCACTGGGCGCATTAGATGTGCCGACGGAAGACTTGATTGCCATCATCAAGACCTTGAAAGCGAAAGGTGACTTGTACGGCGAAGTCATTTTTCGGTAGAGATCACTTATCGGCAATGAACCGTGAGTTGTCCCAATGATCGACACTCCGTTTTTCGCCGCCACTCCCATCGCCGACTTTCGATCATGAGGTCGAACCCGCCATGTCACCACTTTCTTCATCCCGACTGTCGTCATTGCAAGCAACGTCTTTGCCGATGCCGCACAGTGGCGAGGCAAGAGCCAATTTGGATGCACTATCCAAATCAAAAACGATTGGTTCGGACACCAAAGAGGAAGAGCCACTGAAGGAAGCCTTCGGTGACTTCGTCGGGCAAACCTTGTTCGGAAGCATGCTGTCGACGATGCGTGAATCAGTCGGCAAGCCCGCCTACTTCCATGGCGGACGCACCGAGGAAGTGTTCCAGCAACAAATGGATCAACACCTCGTCGAAGCCATGTCAGAAGCATCGTCCGAAACAATCGCCGAACCCATGTACCAACTATTCCAAATGCAACGTCGTGCCTAATCGAACGAGGTCCCATCCTCACACGAACAGTCCGACCGTTTGAGACGTTTTCGCACATTCCATAGCAAACGAATCCTTTCCCGACCGCCTTCCTTCTGAAATATGACCAACACAATGTCTGCTCATCAATCATGGACTCAACGGGTCTCCGATTATGTCGACGACCTGGTTCAAATCACTGAGGCGATGGACCTGATCCTGGACGAAACTCGCGTCCGCACCATCGATCTGCAACCCAATCAAGTCGACGAGTCGACCGCGAAATTGGCCGAAACGATTTCGCAACTTGAAAACATGGTGGGACGGCGCGACGCTCTGCTTCGCGACTCGGAAGCACCAACCAGCGGACTCAGCTTGTCCGAGAAGCTCCTGTCATCGCGACGTATCGAAGACGCTCGACTGGCACGACGCTGTGGCGAAGCCGCCGAGCAGATCAAAACCACGCACCAACGCGCCAACGCGTTGTTCGTCTGCCAGTATCACTTGACGCGGTTCCAATCGGAAATGCTTGATCGACTCGCCGGAGTCGCCGCTCCGCCGACCTACGGCAAACCCAGCGCCAACGGCGGCCAAAAACAGAATCGCGGTGGTGGCGAACTGTTCAACGAAGCCGCCTGAAGAAGCGCTTCAAAACGAATTGACATGGAGACTCTGCGGAGGCTACACCAGTGACGCAGACTTTCCTAAATAGGTAAACTTGTCGTGGTCCCACAATGCGACCACTGATTCATTGATTTTTTGTTGAAAGGATTCCCGCGTGTTTGTTGCTGCTTCGACCCGATGCTGGCCAGACCTTGAATTGCAGGCCTCGATCGAACTGCTTCAGGATTTGGATTTCACTGCGATTGAGATCGCGATTCATGAGTCATCCGCCCACTGCCGTCCCAGTGATGTGTTGAGCGATGAAGACCGCGGCATTCAATTGCTACGGCACACTCACCGCTTGGAAATCAGTGGTTACAGCGTCGAACTGGAATCGACCGGCGAACAGCATTACACCGATTTCGAAGGCATTTGCCGGATTGCGAAAGCGACCAAGGTCGTGAACATCGCGGTCCCATCCAGCGAAAAAGGCACGCCCTTCAACGAGGAAGTCGAACACCTGCGTCGTCTGGTGAAGATCGCGGAAGGCGAAGGCGTTCGAGTCAACGTTCGGTCGATGTTGGGATGCCTCAGCGAAGACCCCGACACGCTGCTGGTGCTTTGCAACAATGTCGATGGACTTGGCGTGACGCTCGACCCCAGCGTTCCGTTGGTGGCAGCTCACGAAAACGCTTCCGCCGGCAAGACGATGGCTGGCGGCAAAGGCTTTGACCAGATCCTCAAGTTCGTGCACAACGTTCATCTTCGCGACACACGCAAAGACGCCTTCCAAGTCAGCGTGGGCCAAGGCGAAGTCGACTACGGCAAACTGGTCACGCAGTTGGAACGCGAAAAATACACGCGAGCATTGACCATCGACATGACACCGATGGACGAGCACGATCACCGCGTCGAACTTCGCAAGCTGCGTCGTTTGCTCGAAACATTGATTTAAGCGACTTGTCGTGAATTCGCACCCAATCTCACCGGCGAATCAATCAACATGCGATCTGCCAAATGATATTGATCGACTGGCGGATGAGTTGTCTCAGCAACTGCTGCCGAGCGATTCCACTCCATCGACTTCCAAGACGCTCCCGCCTTGGATGCTGAATCGAGATTTTGGGTGCGAGATGGCTCCACACTTGGCCTATGGTCGCCACCGTGGACCTCACCGCTGCCATTCGCGACATGCAGCTGTGGCGGTTTGTTTGTTCCAAGATCCTTCCAACGGATCCTGGACAATTCCGTTGACGCGGCGTCCCACGACGCTGCGGCATCACGGCGGTCAAATCTGCTTTCCTGGTGGCCGGATTGAGCGAGGTGAAACGCCACCGGACGCCGCTTTGCGTGAATTTGAAGAAGAGCTCGGCGGTGCGGCCCGCGTGCACCGATGCTGTGGCAATCTGCCTCGCCAATATGTTTATGCCAGTGACAATCTGGTCACGCCCATCGTGTTCGTGATTGATCCGCCGGATCAAAATTGGCAGCCCGACCCTGTCGAAGTGGACGAGGTCATCGATTTCCCGATCCAAACGGTTCTGCGGCAAACCCCAGCCGCGACTTCCCGGCAGTCGCAGGCTGAGAAAGGATGTCAATTTGACATGATTCAGCAAACAAAAGTGCTGCGTTCGGCGACTTGTCCCGATCGTGTTGCTGGCCACCTCAAGTTTGCCGCGCCCGCATTTCAGCACGGTTCGGTGCATGTTTGGGGAGCCACCGCGATCATTCTGGGACAGTTGGCGCAGGCTTTGCATCCCGTTTAGTTCGCGAAAACCTGTTTTGGGCGTTCCGCCATGCTCCCTTTGGCGAGTTCTTGTACCAAACGGTCATTTCAAGTGTGGGGCGGACTCATCCGCCAAAACGACTGACTTGCAGTAAATTGCGAGTGAAATCGCTGTCAACGGCGTGTCGCCCCAGAGACTCCAATTCACCCACTAGGCAAATTGACAGTTTGCCAATGGGTTCTAAAATCACCCCTCCAACAACACCGCTACGTTCAAGGACCTTGGCCATGGCCTCAGAAGCAGTCAAAGAATTTAACGACGACAATTTCGATTCCGAAGTCCTCCAAAGCGACAGCCCCGTGCTGGTCGATTTCTGGGCTCCGTGGTGTGGTCCTTGCCGTCAAATTGCACCCATGATCGACGAACTGGCTTCGGAAAATCCTGGCGTCAAGATTGGCAAAGTCAACATCGACGACAATCCAGGTGCAGCACAGAAGTTCGGCATCAACAGCATCCCAACTTTGTTGCTGTTCAAGAACGGCGAAATCGCAGACACCTTCGTCGGCGTTCGCCCCAAAGCCGCTCTGCAAGACGCGCTGACTTCGGCCAGCTGAATTCGGTTACCGAAACCAGCTCGAAGCATTCAATCATCCTCGCGTTCCATCTGGGTCGCGAGGTTTTTTGATGCGCGATGGTGGCTCTGAGAGTTTGCCATTTAGCTCAAAAAGCAGAGACGACCAATCGCCGACAACAACGCGGCTCGAATCGCGAGACGTTCCGCTTCACGCCAAGATGTCGCGAACCAACTCACCGTGTACGTCGGTCAATCGATAGTCACGGCCTTGAAAGCGATAGGTCAGCTGTTTGTGGTCAAATCCCAACAGATGCAGAATCGTTGCGTGAAGGTCGTGCACGTGCACCGGGTTCTCGGCGACATCGAACCCCAGTTCGTCGGTCTGCCCGTATGCCAACCCCGATTTCAATCCGCCACCGGCCATCCACATGCTGAACGAATTGGGATGGTGATCCCGACCATCGTTGCCACCTTGGACCATTGGCGTCCGGCCAAACTCGCCGCCCCAAACCACCAACGTCTCATCCAGCATGCCCTGTTGCTTCAGGTCTTTCACCAAAGCGGCACATGCCTGATCGGTGTCGCCGCAATTCTGCTTCAGCCCTCCCGTCAAGCCACCGTGTTGGTCCCATGATTCGTGGAACAGTTGCACGAACCGAACGCCACGCTGGACCAATCGGCGAGCCAACAAGCAATTGTTCGCAAACGACATCTTGCCGGGTTCGGCGCCATACAGATTCAGAATGTGTTCGGGCTCATCGGAAAGTGCCATCGCCTCGGGAGCACTCGACTGCATTCGATACGCCATCTCATACCCGTTGATACGAGTTGCAATCTCGGGATCGCCCACCACATCCAATCGTCGCCGATTCAATTCGTTGATGGTTTGCAACGACTGGCGCTGCGACCAATCACTCATGCCGGGCGGGTTGGACAGATACAGAACCGGATCGCCACTGCTTCGGAATTCAACGCCCGAATGCAGCGAAGGCAAGAAACCCGAATTCCAGTTCCCGGCCCCGGCACTCGGTCCCTTCTTCCCACTGTTGAAAACAACGTAAGCGGGTAAATCGCGAGACTCGCTGCCGAGCCCATAAGTGGTCCAAGAACCCATGCTGGGCCGGCCGAACTGTTGCGATCCCGTGCTCATCATCAATTGAGCAGGCGCGTGATTGAACGCGTCCGTCTTCATCGATCGAATCAAACAAATGTCATCGAGCACGCCGGCGGTGTGTGGCAGCAATTCACTGACGTGCGTTCCCGCCGAGCCTCTCTTGTCAAACTTGAACTTTGGTCCGAGTAGCTTGGAGTTCGGATTGATGAACGCGGCACGATAGCCGTCCAACAACTCCGGCGGTGGCAACGTTCCGTCGAGTCGTTCCAACTCCGGTTTGTAGTCGAACATCTCAAATTGGCTGGGTCCGCCACCCATAAACAACAAAATCACATTCTTGATTTTCGCGGGGAAGTGCGGAGCCTTCGGAGCCATGGGATCCACATCGGAACGCTGTGAACCGCCAGCGTCCAAGTCACCGGCTTCGGCCATCAATGACGTTAGTGCGATGTGTCCCAGACCGAGCCCGCATTGCTGCAAGAACCATCGACGACGCATCAAATCCAAACCTTTCGCGAAATGCGATGGGTCGGCGGTTCCAGGACGAGTCGAGTGCATCAGTGGCATGTTGAATGACTTCATGATTTGGTGATCGTTTCGTCCAAGTTCAAAATGGTGCGACTGACAGTCATCCACGCCGCCAAATCTTCCGCTTCGAAGCCGGTCAATTGTCGACACGATTGTTCCGAAACGCCGAGCAACTCTTGCAAATTCAACTTGCCTTCGGCGATGTGCTCGCGTTGCTGCTGAAGCATCCTTTTCAGAACCGCAACCTCTTCCGCATCCGGGACGCGACTGGTGCACATCCGGAAAGCAAACCGAATTCGTTGCGTGTCATCGCCTGGCGCCTCGCGAAGAATCCGTGCCGCAAAGGCTCTCGCGGCATCGACGAATTGTGGTTCATTCATCAGCACCAACGATTGCAGGGGCGTGTTGCTCTGCTCTCGCCGCACGCAAGCGGCATCACCTTTGGGTGCATCAAACACCTGCAACGGCGGGTACGGAATGCTGCGGTACTGATGCACATACAGGCTGCGTCGGTATTGGTCGGCTCCCGTGGAAGTGTTCCAAATCTTGGGGCCGTAGCTGGTCGGTGGTTGAAACAGGAATTCCGGAGCTGGTGGGTAGATACTTGGTCCACCCACGGACGTATCCAACAAACCACTGACGGACAAAGCCAGATCACGAACCATTTCAGCTTCCACGCGGTGCCGTGGGCCTCGTGCGAGCAGTTCGTTGTTCGGATCGTCTCGCCATGCTTCCGCGGGAGCAATCGAAGACTGTCGGTAGGTCGCCGACTCGACGATCAAGCGATGAATGTGTTTGAGCTGCCAGCCGTTCTGCATCAGCTCGGTTGCCAAGTAATCGAGCAACTCCGGATGGCTAGGCGCGGACGATTGGAAGCCGAAGTCTTCCGGTGTTGAAACCAAACCGCGTCCGAAGTAGGCCTGCCAAATTCGGTTGACGATCACCCGGGCAGTGGTTGGTGAATCTTTCGACACCAACCATTTCGCGAATCGCAAGCGGTCCGGTGCGTCATAGCTAGGCATCTCATGCAAAAAATCGGGAGCGTTGGGTTGGACCGAATCCGTCGGGTTCAAAAAATCGCCGCGAGCAAACACAAACGTTTCGCGAGGCCGCTGGGTGGCCTGTGCGACAAGCTGCGTTGTTGTTTCCGGGAACTGTTGCCACAACGTTTCAATTTTTGAATCGAGCGATAGCAAACTCTTCTCAACCGCCGACTGTTCATCGTCCTTGCTCGCTGAATCACCCCAAGCGATGGAACGATGCCAAGCGGTGAATGCCGATTCGGCTTGCGAATTCGTCCAGTCATCTGGGTTCATCGCCAAGATAGATTCTGCTTCGGTTGGAATCGCGGCGGCCGGCAACTCAGCCGCGTCAGTGATGCTGACTCGGTAGCGTCCAATCAAGAAATTCTGGTTGTCGTCACTGTTCCAACCTCCGTGCTTCTGCACCAACGTGAAGGTCACTTCGGAATCGTCGTCGATCACGACAGGGGCCTCAGGCACAAACACAATGTGTCGAGATTGGTTGCTGCGTCCGGGCCCGATGTCCGTCGTCCAAGCCGTCGCTTCGTCACCATCGATCGCATACTCGGGCGGCCCGACTACTCGCTCGTCCTTGTTTGCATCGCGATTGCGGTACTGCGGCTTCAGCTTGCGGCGTTGCGGATTGGCATCGCTGAAGACTCGGTTGAATCTCACCCACACGTCCGGCTTGGGTTCGCCGTTTTCATCTTTCGAAAGCGGTTTGATTTTGACTTTGAACTCGGACAAGGCTCCCGTGCCATCGATGCTGCGTCCGGGGCCACCGCGAGGCAACTGGGGATGCGTCAATGCGTCGAGCCGAACCGCGGTGATCGTGCCCACGTGCGTGGTCAGCGTGAAGTCGTTACTGGCTTTGGTTGGTGCATAACTCTCGCTGACGATGGAACCGTCGTCCAAGACATTGAACTTTTGGCCTTCGAAAGGAACGGTCGTTGGATGCAACGCTCTCCAGTCAATTTCATTGCCCACACGTGTGCGAGCCCACTGCGAAAGCTGCTCCCGCCAATCCACGTGTTCGCTTCGAAACGTCTCTTTCGCGGATGCGATGGACGCCATCACCTCATCCCGTTGCTCGGCTTGTTCGGGAGTGTAAACCGTGATGCAAGCTTCGTGAAAATCATTCAGCGCCGCGAACATTTCGTAGTATTCGTGGTGACTGATCGGATCGTATTTGTGCGTGTGACATTGCGCACACTGCGTGGTGATGCCCAGCACTGATTTGCCAATCGCATCCATCCGGTCAAACATGCCTTCGACGCGGAACTGCTCGGGGTCAGCACCACCTTCTTCATTGGTCATCGAGTTCCGCAGGAACCCGGTCGCAACGCGTTGGCTCTGCGTCGCACCGGGCAACAAGTCACCTGCGATCTGTTCGATGACGAATTGGTTGTACGGCATGTCCCGGTGCATCGCATCGATCACCCAGTCGCGATAGAACCAGACGTTACGTTGCATGTCCTTTTCATAGCCCGCCGAATCAGCGTAGCGAGCCGCGTCCAGCCACCAACGAGCCCAACGTTCGCCGAAGGAAACCGAATCGAGCATTTCCTCGATGCGTTGCTTCACCACTGAATCAGGATCGCCCGAGTTCGCGAGCTCATCCAATGTTTCGAGGCTTGGAGGCAGTCCCGTCAGATCCAAGTGTAAACGCCGCATCAAGGTCGCTGGGTCGGCGGCTTCGTTGGGCGATCCACCTGCCGATTCCAATCGAGACAACACGAATCGATCGATCTCGTTGCGGCACCACTGAGAACCTGAAACGCGAGGGATCTCAGGGATACGTGGCGGGACGTACGCCCAATGTTCTTCGTACGCGGCTCCTTGTTCGATCCATTGCTGAATCGCCAGTTGTTCCTGGTCGGTGATAGTCTTGCCGGTGCTGGGTGGTGGCATCACCAAATCGGGGTCGTCGCTGGTAATACGTGCCATCAATTCGCTGGCATCCACGTCGCCTGGATCGATCGCACCGCTATCAATCGCCTCGGCCCGAACATCCAGACGCAGCCCGGCTTCACGAGTCGATTCGTCAGGTCCGTGGCAAAGAAAGCACTTGTCGGACAAGACGCTGCGAATATCTTGATTGAACGAAACCTCTTCCGCGGCATTCGCCTGGTCGACGGCTCCCAAGCCCCAGACCATCCCCGCCAACAAGACTGACAGAAAAGTTCGAGGGCAACCGCTTCGAAGAGGATACGATTCGTTAGCCATTGGCTTCATTCAATTTGTTCGGCGAGACCATTCAAGATCCGCTCGCTGTGATCTCACCCAACCGACTGCAGACAAGCAAACGGGCGAGGATTCTCCGGCAAACGAAGTCTCGTCGGCGATCAAATCGCCATCGCAGGTGGGCAGGGGAGGGTGCTTGGACAGCAACGGAAGGGGATCGCTCATTGTATCAGCGATGAAACCGACACGTGAAAACGATTCCTTTCCTTTTCAGGGCAAGAATTTTGGCGAAAATGCATCCCATTCCGCGTCTGCCTTTCACCACACCAGCACAATGAATTTGGTGGAGCCACGTAGCAGCGCCTCGCCAAGACGCTGAGAATTACGAGCCTCAGAGAGACTCGCCTACGTGGGGCGATGCCCTGTTCCCACGCCCCAGTTCGCTGTTACGAGCTCGAATAAAATGACCCTGATTTCCTATGCCGGCACGATCCCGGAGAATCCCGACGAGATGGCTGTTTACTTTGTCTATGGAACATTGTGCCAAGGTCAGTGCCGTCAACATTGTTGGCCGGTCACCCCGCTGGGCGTTCACCCGGCTTGGGTTCAGGGCACCTTGTTCGGACGCAAGGACTACCCGGCCATGCGCCCCGGAAATCAACGTGTGGGCGGAGAGTGCTGGTTCTTCGCCAGGCAGGATGCTGCTCGCGTGACAGCGGCCCTCGACGAAATCGAGGTGACCAATCAACCAGGCCAAAGGAACCTTTACGACCGAATTGAGTTGCAGGCCAAGCTGGCTGTTCC
Organism: Rhodopirellula bahusiensis; assembly: GCF_002727185.1. Lineage (NCBI taxonomy): Bacteria > Pseudomonadati > Planctomycetota > Planctomycetia > Pirellulales > Pirellulaceae > Rhodopirellula > Rhodopirellula bahusiensis. Next base: position 33,605 of record NZ_NIZW01000019.1, on the reverse strand, counting down.
CTCCTCAATCAGGGCTCCGATTCAGGAAGGTTTCCCGCAGAAATGGACCGTGTCCACCTATCACTACGCCACCGATCCACTGCTCGATGGGTTCGAGCGGTTGACCGAGAGAGAAACTGAGTACGGGAAATTTGTCGTCTGGCCAGCAGAAAAATGGCGGTCATCAGCAGACCATTGAACCTCCGGCGGGGTTCAACCGAAGTAACAAGGTAAAATCGGCAGCACCGAAACGGGTTCCGAACGTCGTTTCGACCGCCACAAGCGGATCTCGACCCCCGAAAGACATCGGAAAATCAAGGTTGCCGTTTTTTCCCCACACTCCTAACATCCAACCGGACGGACGCGCGCAGGCTGCCTGAATGCCCTATTTTGGTAGGCACGCATTCCTCCTAACTCTGTCGGTTTCTCCTTTTACCCGATCGTGATCTATGTCGTTTCGTCAAACCCTTCCCGTCGCGTTCCTCGCGGTGGGGTGCATTGGTTCCACACTGCTTCAGCAACCTGCCTCCGCGCAGGAACAAGTCGTCGAGCGGGCCGCACCGGAACAAAATGCTCCGCCCCAGCCCACGCCTCAGGACAAAGTGATCGCGAAGCTGATCGCCAAACTGATGCCCAGCAACCACGTCTCGGGTAAGGACCTCAACGACGAGATCAGTCGTCGGGCTTTGGATTTGTTTCTCGAATCCTTCGACCCGATGAAGCTGTACTTTTTGCAGAGCGACGTCGACGAATTCAAACGCTACTCCGAAGTCGTGGACGACCAAGTCCGCTTGGGCGACCTCAGCTTGGCTTACTACATCTATGGACGGTTCACTCAGCGTGTGGATGAACGCGTTGCCGTGGTGATGGAATTGCTCGACGGAGAGTTCGATTTCACCCGTGACGAACAAATCATCGTCGATCGCGATGCCACTCAGTTCGCTCGCGATGCCGATGAAGCTCGCGACCGCTGGCGTCGTCAGATCAAGTTGGCTTTGCTCGACTTGCGAAACGAAAAATCAGACGACTCAGAATCGGATGAACCGGAGCTGAGCAAAGACGAGATCATGGCTGACGCGAAAGACCAATTGCGTCGCCGTTACGCTCGTTACGCTCGCCGTTGGAAACAAACCAGCTCCGATGATTTGCTGGAACTGTTCCTTTCGTCGGTGACCAACGGATACGACCCGCACTCAACTTACATGTCACCAGCAACGCTGGAAGACTTTGCGATCAGCATGCGTCTGAACCTGGACGGCATCGGTGCCTCCTTGGGTGAAAAAGATGGCACAACGGTTGTTCGTCAAGTCATCCCTGGCGGAGCAGCGGATTCACACGGCAAACTAAAACCTGATGATGTGATCGTCGCCGTTGGCCAAGACGCGGACGGCCCCATGGTCGACATCGTCGAAATGCCTCTCAAAGAAGTTGTGAAGCTGATCCGTGGTCGCGCCGGAAGCCTCGTTCGCTTGGCCGTTCGTCCAGGTGGAACCGGCAACGAAGAGATCTTCAAGATCGTTCGTGCCCGCATCGAGCTCGAAGACTCCGCCGCTCGCGGTGAAATCATTGATCACGAATTGCCAGGTCAAGGCAAGGTCAAGTTGGGTTACATCAACCTGCCCAGCTTCTACATGGACATGGAAGCAGCACGTCGCAACGAAACCGACTTCCGCAGCAGCACCCGCGACGTGGAGCGAATCCTGAATGACTTCCGTGAGCAAAACGTTGGCGGCGTGGTCCTTGACCTGACTCGCAACGGTGGCGGCAGCTTGACCGAAGCGATCAGCCTGACCGGATTGTTCATCGACCGTGGCCCCGTCGTTCAGGTCAAGAACTCGGACGGATCGGTCCAACAATACGCGGACGATCAAAGCGGCACGGTTTGGGACGGCCCATTGGTTGTCGTGACCAGCAAACTGAGTGCAAGTGCCAGCGAGATTTTTGCCGGTGCGATCAAAGACTACCACCGCGGCATCGTCGTCGGTGACCCCGCCACGCACGGCAAGGGCACCGTTCAAACGCTGATGGACATCGGTCAAAGCCTGTTCCGCACCAACAACGCAAACTACGGGGCACTGAAAGTCACGTTGCAACAGTTCTATCTGCCCGACGGCGAGAGCACCCAGCTCAAAGGCGTCGAAGCCGACTTGGTTCTGCCCAGCATGACCAGCAAGTTGCCCGTTGCCGAAGGCGACCTCGAGTACGCCCTCGAATTCGACAAGGTGCCGCTGGCAAAACACAGCCTGTATGCGATGACCCCGGACAGCCTGCTCAACTCACTTCGGATCAACTCGGCCAACCGAGTCCAGCAGGACAAGGAATTCAGCGAGCTGATGCGTCGGATTGAACTCTACGTTCGCGAAAAAGATCAAAAGAGCATTTCGCTGAACGAAGAAGAGTTCCTTCGTCGTCGTGCGGAACGGAAAGCCCAAACGGAAGCCGAAGAAGAGGAACTCGATGAGGTCCTCAACAATGACGAGATCTTCCGCGACACGTATTACAACAAAGAGGTCATGAACGTGGCCCATGAATACGTGATGGGACTGCGATCGCAGAACTTGGCTGTTGCAAAATAGCCCGCATGCTATCCTGGTCGATGCAAGACGAGTGGGCGGGGTGATCGCTGGCACGGTTCGCGGTTCCCGCGTTTCCGGCTGGAGGAAAGTCCGGGCTCCGAAGGGCAGGATGGTCGATAACGTCGACCGGTCGTGAGGCCAGGGAAAGTGCAGCAGAGAGCAGACCGCCGAACGGTGACATCGCTTGCGGTGTCATGCGTGGTGAGGGTGAAACGGTGCGGTAAGAGCGCACCAGCGATCAAGGTGACTTGATCGGCTTGGTAAACCCCATCCGGAGCTAGACCAAACAGGGTGCATCATCGAGGCGGCCCGTCTCGTTATCGACACTCGGGTAGGTCGCAGTGGAGGCGACGAGCAATCGTCGTGCACAGATAAATGGTCACCGTCGATGCCTCGCATCGGCACAGAACCCGGCTTACAAGCCCACTCGTTTTTGCTTTCTTTGTGCTTCGATTTTCATGGCGATCTCCGACCCGAACGATCGCTATGTCCGCCAAGCACAATTCGCCCCCATCGGTGAATCGGGCCAGGCCAAGATTCAATCGGCTCGCGTCGCAATCCTCGGCTGCGGCGCCCTCGGTTCGGTCGCATCGGAATTGCTCGTCCGCGCCGGCGTCGGCTACCTCCGCCTGATCGATCGTGACTTGATCGAATGGAGCAACCTGCAACGCCAAAGCCTCTATGTCGAATCCGACGCGAAGCAAGCTCTGGCCAAAGCCGAAGCCGCCGCGAGCCATCTGCGTCAAATCAACTCGAGCGTGGTGATCGAAGAAGTCGTCGCGGACATTCATCCCGGCAACATCGCCGAGCATCTACGTGACGTCGACCTGGTGATCGACGCCGCCGACAATTTCACCCTGCGTTTGCTGCTCAACGATTGGTCGCTCTCAACGAACACGCCTTGGGTTCACGGCGGCTGCGTTGGCGCGAACGGACAAGTCCGTTACTTCACCGGCGTATCACCTTGCTTCCGTTGCCTTGTCCCTGAAGTTCCTGACCCCAGCGACGTGGCAACTTGCGACACCGCAGGAGTGATCGGACCAGCGACTCACTTGATCGCCAGTTTGCAATCGTCCGAAGCTCTAAAATTTCTCTCCGGCAATTCATCCGCCATCAACCCGCGAGTCCTCTCCATCGACTTGTGGCGGAACCAAATTCGAGAGATCGGAATCGACGAACATCTGTCGAACCAATGTCCGGCTTGCTCGGGTGGCCAACGAGAATTCCTCGATGCCGCCGAAGCGGGCGCGTCTCAAGCCGAAACGCTGTGCGGTCGCAACGCGGTGCAGATCCCTGGCGGAAGTCGCCGCATCGACTTGGGCAAGATCGCTGAGCGTTGGCAGAGCGTTGCCCCCGTCCAAGCGACTCGTTTCTTCACGCGACTGCAATTGCCAGACGACCAAACGCTGACCCTGTTCCGTGACGGCCGCGCAGTGATCAGTGGCGTCCGAGACATCCCTCACGCCAGATCCATTTACGACCGCTACATCGGCTCATGAACCAATCGGCACCCCAACCGTAGCCGGATTCGCCAAAAATTGGTTCTCGTTCGTAGGCCATGTCCCACATGGCACCCACACCGATGCTTTGGAACAAAGCGAGGCGTCATCGAAATGCTTTCGTGAGACCAACGTGCATCGGCGAAGAACCATCGCCAGGTACAACCTGGCCTACGCGTCGTCCGGGACCGGATACTTGACCGCGTTGCGAATCATCTTGGCTCGAAGCGTCGTCGACAAATCAATGTCCAACTTATTCGCGATCGCCAGCAGATATGCCAAGCAATCCGCGACCTCTTCCCCGACATCGTGAAGCTTCTGTTCGTCTTCCTTCACGCGAGCAGATTCTTCCGGCGTGAGCCACTGGAAATGCTCCATCAGCTCAGCGGTTTCAATCGCCAACGACATCACCAAATTCTTCGGCTGGTGGAACTCGTGCCAATTCCGTTCATCGACAAACTGATGCACGATCGCTTTCAATTCATCGACGGTGGCGACGTCGTCGTGACGGGGCGATTCAGTCACGCTAATTCCAATCGATCGCCTTGGATGCCAACGACTCGAGCTGTGACGAGGTCATTTTCGCGAAGCGCGTCCGCTTCGGCGACTTGCGTTGGACGATCGATTGATCCAAGAGCGTAGCGACACGTCGTACCTTGCAATCGCCCGTCAGGTGTCACCTCTTCAACCAGCAATTCCAAATTGGAACCGACCAACGTTTTGTAGTACTGTTGCCGTAGCTCAGCTTCGACCTCACCCAACCGATCGACTCGTTCGGAGATCAACCCTTTGTCGAGTTGGTCGTCACGTTCGGCAGCCGGAGTGCCTCGACGAGCAGAATACGGGAACGCGTGGATCTTTGAAAAACCAGCTTCGCGGCAGGTCCGCAACGTCTGCTCGAATTCCTCTTCGGTCTCACCGGGGAAACCCGCGATGATGTCGGTCGTGATCGCTGGTCGGTCCAATGATTCACGAAGCAGACGGCAGCGATCGAGAAACATCTTCGTGCCCCAGCGTCGACGCATACGACGCAGAACCGAATCGCTTCCTGATTGCAAGCACAGGTGCAGGTGCGGGACGACCTTCTCAGGGAACTCGGCCATCACGCCAATCAGTTCCCGAGTGACTTCGGTCGCCTCGATGCTGCTCATTCGAATTCGGAATTGGCCGGGGATCTGACACAGATCTTTGACCAAATGAGCCAACCGCACCCACTCTTCACGAGGCTTGTTGCGGTTCCAGTCGACACCGTAGTGGCCCAGGTGAATGCCAGTCAGGATGACTTCGCGGTGTCCGGCATCGACCAAACGAGTCACCTCGTCAACGATCTCTTGGCTCGGTCGCGAATGCAGTTTGGGACGCACCATCGGGATGATGCAGTAACTACAACGAAGCAAGCAACCGTCTTGGACTTTCACATAGGCCCGTTTGCGGCCTGCGAATCCGGACAATCCCGTCGGCACATCGATGACGCCAAAGCGGCCCATCAAATCGCCGAGTTCTCGCTTGTCGGTCAGAACTTCAACGACACCCGGCAACGCACTGACTTCTTCGGGTGCTCGCGTGGCGTAACAGCCCATCACCACGATCCGGGCATCAGGATTTTCGCGATTCAGACGTCGGACGACTTGCCGACTTTTCGCGTCACCGGTTTCGGTGACCGTGCACGTGTTGACGATGCACAGGTCAGCCGATTCACCATCGCTGGCGTCTTCGTACCCGATTGTTTGCAGGCCCTGCCGAACCAGTTCGGTTTCGTACTGGTTGACTTTGCAGCCCAGCGTGCGGGTTCGAAGTTTCGCCGTCATCAGAAAAGAATGCTCGTTCAGCCTCGGGCCCGCTTAGCCGCGAGCAGGTTCAATGGTGGCGGACATGCTGCCTTTGCAACGATCCAAACGTTCGTCTTTGCCGAACGCGTGAATTTGGTCGCGTTTCAGTTCCGCCAATTCCAACGTGGTGGTCATGCAAATCGCGCGGCCGCTTTTGTCGACCTCTTTCGCGACCTGATAGCCCTTCTCGATGGGCATGCGGAACAAACGCTTCATCATCGAAATCACGTAGTCATAGCTGTGGTCGGTGTCGTCCCACAAAATGACGTGGTAGGGCGGTTGTCGTTTCGGTTTACGATCGCTGCGTTGTTCTTCTTCCGTGACCACATCGGGCTCGGCAACGGCGGCGGAATGATCGGACATGCTTCCAACAACTCCTGGTGAAATTTGGGGCAACAGCGGCGTCTCATCCTGCCGCTTGGTGGTCCTGTTTTGGTTTGTGAAGTGCTATTGTAAAGACGTCCAGATGGACCTGTTAGTCCTCAAATACGGATTTTTCCGCATTCGACGGCACGCTGCTCGATTCTCTTTCGCAATGCAATTTGATGTCCCAATCCGAACAATCTTCCTCCTCCGCCTCCCAATTGCCCGCCGAAGTTCAGTCGCGTTTGGACGACGGAAAACAGCGTCACGAAGCCGAATTGATCGAGTGGCTGAAAATCCCAAGCATCAGCAGCGATTCCTCCCGCCGCGATGACGTTCACCAGGCGGCCAATTGGTTGCTCGATAAAATGAATGCCGCCGGCCTGCAAACCGAGTCCATTGCCACCAACGGATTCCCGCTGCTAGTCGCCTCGACCCCGCCGGTCCCAGGTGCCCCCGTGGCCCTGGTCTATGGACACTATGACGTCCAGCCGCCCGAGCCACTGGAACTGTGGACCAGTCCGCCGTTCGAACCCGTTGTCCGCGACGGCAAGGTTTTCGCCCGTGGTGCGACGGACGACAAAGGCCAAGTCCTGACGCACATCCACAGCATTTGCGACTGGCTCGCCAGCGGCCAACCATTGCCGCTGCAAATCAAATTCCTGATCGAAGGCGAAGAAGAAGTCGGCAGCCAAAACCTGGACGATTGGTTGCCCGAGCTCGCCGAAAAACTGGCCTGCGACGTCGTCGTGGTCAGCGACAGCAGCCAGTACGCACCAGGCCGCCCCGCGGTCACGTGCGGCTTGCGAGGCATTGCGACGTACGAATTGTTCGTCGACGGACCGAGTCACGACCTGCACAGCGGCAGCTTCGGCGGCGCGGTCGCCAATCCCGCCATGGCTCTGTGCCAGTTGCTGGCAAGCATGAAAGACGCGGACGGAAAAATCGCGATCGACGGTCTGTACGATGACGTCGCCCCGATTCCTGACATCGAACGCGAAGCCTGGAAACAACTCGGTGCCGACGACGAGGAATTCGCGAGCAGCGTCGGTGCTTCCGAACTGCACGGCGAAGCGGGCTACACAACCGACGAACGACGCTGGGCACGTCCGTCGCTCGATATCAACGGTTTGACCTCGGGACATCAAGGCGAAGGCGTCAAAACGGTTCTACCAGCCAAAGCGTCCGCGAAGTTCAGCTTCCGATTGGTGCCCAACCAAAACCCGAAACGTCTGACCGGACTGATCGAATCTCACCTCGAGCGTCATTGCCCACCGGGCATTCGCTGGACGCTGAAACCCGATCACGGTGCCGGTGCGATGCTGGCGGATGCCAACAGCCGCTACGCGAAAGCCGCCAGCGTCGCGATCGAGCAAGCCTTTGGAACTGCCCCCGTGATGATTCGCGAAGGCGGCTCGATTCCGATCCTGGCACGATTCCAAGAAGTCCTGGATTGCGATTGCTTGCTTCTCGGCTGGGGCCAAAACGACGACGCCGCTCACAGCCCCAACGAAAAGTTCTCGCTGGAAGATTTCCACCGCGGTATCCAAGCGTCCGCCTCGCTCTGGCAAGCCATCGCATCTGCTTGAGCCCCGCCGCTAGAGCTTTCGCTTCGATCAATCAGTCAACTCTCCCCCGACGCAGTCGGAGGTTGTGCAGTTTGTTGATGCAGATATTTATGCTGCTTTCGCGCACCGCACCTCTCCCGAAACGAAGTTTGGGGAGAGGTCGAGCGACGCCGTTCAGGCGTAAGCGAGGGTGAGGGCCGAGCATAGGAAACGGCGCGCACTACCCTCCCCGGAATTCTCGCTGAACGCTCGCATTCCGACCCTCCCCAACTGCGTTCAGGAGGGTGATTTCAACCTTGCGAGCACGGCACTTCAAAACTGCACGACCTCCGCAGTCGGAGGATAGCGATATACTAGGTGACTAGATCAGTGACAGCTCAACAAGCCGATCGGCAGCAGTCGATTAATAATCGGTCGCGGCGCCGCCGGATTCGGCGATCGACACGGTGCTGCCTTTAACTGCCTGGCGGACCTGACGCGTCTCGACTTCTTTCTGCAGACGCGCGATCGCTTCCTTGATGGGCATCGATCCGAGGTCGCCTTCGATTCGGTCACGCAGCGCGACCTGGCCCGACTCGGCTTCCTTCGGCCCCACGACGGCCATGTAGTTGACCAAGTCGATTTGGGCGTTGCGAATCTTTGCTTGGACCTTTCCGTCAGATGCATCGACGGTGACTTTGAACCCGGCTTCGTCAAATTGCTTGGCCACCGCGGTCGCGTATTCGACGGACTTGTCCGACAAAGGCAACACACGAATTTGCTCGGGCGACAACCACATCGGGAACGCCCCAGCAAAGTGCTCGATCAACATCCCGGTGAATCGTTCCAGCGAACCAAACGGAGCCCGATGGATCATCACCGGTCGGTGAGTTGCGTTGTCGTTGCCTTTGTATTCCAGCTTGAAACGTTCGGGCAGGTTGTAATCCAACTGCACGGTTCCCAACTGCCATGAACGACCGATGCAGTCACGCACCATGAAGTCCGCTTTGGGACCATAGAACGCTGCTTCACCGGGTTCTTCGTTGAATGACAAACCGGATTGCTCCAGCACGCCTCGCAGAGCACCTTCGGCGTGATCCCAGTTCTCTTCGCTGCCGACGTACTTGCTGCTGTCCGGATCCCGCAGCGACAATTGCACGCGGTAATCGTCCAGCCCAACGGACTCGAGCACGAACTTGGTCAACTCGATCGTTGCCCGGAATTCCTCTTCGACTTGATCAGCGGTGCAGAAGATGTGCGCGTCATCTTGGGTCAGACCACGCACCCGCATCATCCCGTTCAGTTCACCAGTTTGCTCGTGACGATAGACGGTTCCGAACTCGAACAACCGCAGAGGCAACTGACGATACGATCGTGGCTGGGCACCAAAGATCTGACAGTGGTGCGGGCAGTTCATTGGCTTGAGCAGATAACGCTCGTGATTCAATTGCCAGCGATGCAGCACGTCCTTTTTCGCGTCATTGGATGCCGACGGTTTGTATTCGGGCAGCTTGACGCCAAAGACTTCCGCCGCGGCGATCAACTTGTCTTCGTCGTCCTTAGACAAATCATCTTTGTCCAGTCGAGTGCTCCACGCATCGAGCAACCCGCCGACTTCGCTGCCAAACAACGGAGCAAACTGGCTGTCGCGATAGTATGGGAAGTGACCGCTGGTTTCGTACATTTCCACGCGACCGATGTGCGGGCTGTACACCGGGTCGTAACCACGCGAAAGCAATTCGCGACGCAAGAAATCTTCCAGCGTGACGCGAACACGAGCTCCCTTGGGCAACCACAAACACAAACCTTGGCCGACTTCGGGATTGATCGCGAACAGACCGTGTTGTTTGCCGAGCACGCGGTGATCGCGGCGTTTGGCTTCTTCGATCTGCTCCAGGTAACTGGCCAACTCTTTCTTGTCAAAGAAAGCGGTGCCGTAAACGCGTTGCAACTGACGTCCCGAAGCATCGCCTTTCCAGTACGCACCGGCAACGCTCAGCAGTTTGATCGCTTTGATCATTCCGGCGTGAGGAATGTGAGGTCCGCGGCAAAGGTCGACGAACTCGCCTTGGCGATAGAAGCTGACCGTGGCTTGGTCGCCCAAACCGGTTTCGATGTGTTCGACCTTCAGGTCTTGATCGAGGTCATCGCAAAGCTTGCGGGCTTCATCACGATCCAGCACAAATCGTTCGAACGGCTCTTTGGCTTTGATGATCTTTTTGATTTCCGCTTCAATCTTCGGAAAATCGTCTTCGCTGATTTTCTCCGGCATGTCGAAGTCGTAATAGAAACCACCCGAGGTGGTCGGTCCGAACGCCAGCGAAACGCCTTTGTAGATTCGCATGATCGCGCGAGCCATGACGTGGGCGGCCGAGTGACGCAGCACATCAAGAGCCGATTCGTCACGCGTGGTCAGCAAACGAAGCGGAACCACGTTTTCATCATCGGCGATCTCACCGAGCGGACGGAACGAATCGACAATCGTGCCGTCGACTTCGGCGGCCACGACGCTGCGGGCAAGGCCTTCGCTGATCTCTTTCGCGACGTCCATCGCGGTGGCGTCAGCGGGTTGGGTTTTCAGCGAACCGTCCGGCAATCGGACTTGAACTTCAGCGGCCTGGGACGACGAGGAAGCGGAAGTTGAGGGGGAATCAGAGGACATCAGACAATTTTCTTTCTGAACAAGGATGGGTCGCGAGATACGAAGTCGCGAATCGATTGCCAAGAATAGCGTTTCAGGGGGGGACAATAAAAGTTCAGTTCGAGTTCGCCCTGAGTTTCACGGCCCTTTCATTCAATAGGTCTCTCGGAAGGGGGCATCCTGCGTTCGCCTTCAGTTGCGATCTCACCGGAGGTCGACCAAAATGGAATCCCGCCCTCCAAATTCGCTCCTCACCACCCCCCGCCTCGCGAATGCCTTCGCCCAATTCACCTGTGGGTTTCACCACGGCGAATCCGATCACCGTCGTTTTTGGCGTCATCGCGATCTTTGTCGCTGGGTTTTCGCCCGCCAACGCGGACGAGGTTTCCTTCCAAGAGGACGTGCGTCCGATTCTTTCGAACCACTGTTTCGCTTGTCACGGCCCCGATGAAAACAACAACGCCGCGGGATTCCGTCTGGATATCGAGGGCGAAGCCGACCTGGACGAAGTTTTGGTTCGGATTGAATCCGAGGATTCTGATTCGATCATGCCGCCTCCTGAAATGCACAAACCGCTGAAGCCTGAGCAGGTCGCGGTGCTGAAAAAGTGGATTGACGAGGGTGCCCCTTATGAAGCCCACTGGTCGTTCGTCGCACCAACCAAAACTGAATTGCCCGAATTGGTGAAGGAAGAATGGGACACGCCGATCGACCGCTTCGTGCGATCCAAGATGGAATCCAAGGGGATGATGCCTCGTCCACGAGCCGACCGCCGAACTCTGATCCGTCGCCTGTCGTTGGACCTGACCGGTTTGCCACCAACCGCGGATGAGATCGCTGCCTTTCTGAGTGACGACTCAGAAACCGCCTACCAAGACCTCGTCGATCGGTTGATCGCCAAACCCGCTTTCGGCGAGCACATGGCCCGCTACTGGCTGGACCTAGTACGATTCGCTGACACCAACGGGATGCACCACGATCACTACCGCGAGATGACGCCGTATCGCGACTGGGTGATCCGTTCGTTCAATGAGAATTTGCCTTTCGATCAATTCATCATCGATCAAATCGCCGGCGACCTGCATCCCGACCCCAGCCTCGATCAATTGACCGCATCGGGTTTCAACCGATTGCATTTGATCATTGATCGCGGAACAGCGCTTCCCGAAGAGAGCTTTGTCAAAAACGTCGTCGACCGAGTTTCCGCGGTGGGCACGGCGTTCATGGGTTTGACGCTGCAGTGCGCGGTTTGTCACGACCACAAATACGACCCGATCTCGCAGAAAGACTTTTATTCGCTGTACGCGTTCTTCAACAACTTTGATGGCGGTCCCGAAACCGGTGGACGAGGTGGCAGCGATTTCCGACGTGGGCTTCAACCGCCGTACATCGAACTTCCATCGGATGAGCAAGCACAAACGCTGACTCGCCTGAACGATGAGATTGCTCGATTGCAAACGAAGGCGAAAGAGACTCCGGCCGATCCGGAGACTTCACCCGAAGAACTCAAGAAGCTGCAAAAGCAGACCCAAGCAGAAATCGCGAAACTGAACGAAGAACGTGATGCCGTTTTGGTGAACGTTCCCGCAACCTTGGTCATGAAGGAACGTGCGGAGATCCGTCCGGCTCACATTCTGATTCGTGGTGCTTACGACGCACCCGGTGAAGTCGTTGCCCGTGACACGCCATCGTTCTTGCCTCCGATGCCAAAGACCAACGATCCCGATGCCCCCAAAACCCGAATGGACTTGGCTGAGTGGATGGTTGATCCATCCAACCCGCTGACCGCCCGCGTCGCCGTCAATCGTTTTTGGCAGCAACTGTTCGGTGTCGGATTGGTGAAGACATCGGAAGACTTTGGTGCCCAAGGCCAACTGCCATCGCATCCGAAACTGCTTGACCATCTCGCCATCGAGTTCATCAATTCCGGCTGGGATGTGCAAGGTTTGATGCGTCTGATCGTCAACAGCCAAACGTACCAGCAATCTTCGGTCGCACCTTCTGATGCCTTCGTCGCCGACCCACAGAACCGATTGCTTGCTCGCGGTTCCCGCTATCGACTCGATGCTGAAGTGATTCGCGATCAGGTGCTTTCGGTCTGCGGTCTGCTCAGTCCCACCATGTACGGGCAGAGTGTCAAACCGCCGCAACCGGAAGGATTGTGGAAGATCGTCGCGATGCCGAGTTCTTACCCCAATCGTTACGTTGCTGACTCGGGTGAGAAAACCGTTCGGCGAAGCGTCTACACGTTTTGGAAACGTGGTTTGCCTCCACCGCAAATGACGATCTTCGACGCGCCCAATCGTGACAGTTGCATTGCCAGGCGAGAAAGAACCAACACGCCGCTGCAAGCTCTCATGCTGATGAACGAACCGCAGTTCTTCAGCGCGTCCACGACACTCGCCAAACGATTGCTTGACGATCCTTCCTTGAACTCGGATGACGGCGATCAAAAACGTTTGGCCGCCGCCTACGAAGCCATCACTTCGCGTCCGCCCAACGGCGACGTTCGCGAATCGTTGTCGCGTTCGCTGGAAGGTTTCCAGGCGCTGTACGAGTCACAACCCGCCGAGGCAACCGCCCTCGTGCAACGATGCACGGATCCAGCCGTCCAATCGGTATCCACCGCCCCCGAGCAAATCCGCTTGGCCGCGTGGACGATGGTGGTCCACTCCGTTTTGAATTTGGATTGCGTTCGGACCCGGGAGTGACTTGACCCTCCCAACCGCTATCCAACCCGCCGAATTCGCCCGCCATTGAATCGACCTCGCCATGAACACTTCCCAAAACGCTGCTCTTCAAACGCTCGCCAACCTATCGGGTCGACGTCAGTTCTTGCAGCATTCCGGCATGGGGCTGGGTGCGGCTGCCCTGGGTTCGATCGTCGCCCGGGCGCAGGCCAACGAAGCCAGCTCGGTGGACCAATCCGCCGCGGCGGAATGGAAGACCGGCGAAACGGCGGGGCTGCACTTTCCCGGCAAAGCCAAACGGGTGATTTTCCTGTTCATGGCGGGCGCCCCCAGCCAAATGGATTTGTTCGATTACAAACCCGAGCTCGCCAAGCAGTTCAAACAACCCTTGCCGCCCAGCGTCAGCAACGGGCAACGGGTCACCGCGATGACTCGCGGCAAAGAGCAAATCATTGCCCCAACCATGTTCGAGTTCTCGCGACATGGCGAAAACGGAATCCACCTGAGCGAACTGCTGCCTCACCTCGGCACGGTGATGGATGACATTTGCCTGATTCGGTCCACTCACACCGACGCGATCAATCACGATCCCGGAAAAACGCTGTTCTGCACCGGATCCGAAATCCCTGGCAAAGCGAGCTTGGGATCGTGGCTGAGCTACGGCCTCGGTCGCATGAACGAAAACCTGCCCGACTTCATCGTTCTCAACTCCGCGTTTTGGAGCGGTGACAAAGCCAACATCCAAGCTCTCTACAGTCGACTGTGGGGATCTGGTTACCTGCCGTCGAAGCATCAAGGCGTTTCGTTCCAGCCCTCCGGCGATCCGGTTTTGTTCCTTTCCAATCCAGAAGGCGTGAACCGAGAAAGCCGGCAAAAGATGCTGGACCTGGTCACGGATCTCAATCGCCAACACATGCACCAAAGCGGCGACCCAGAGATCCTCACAACGATCGCTCAACAAGAGATGGCGTTTCGCATGCAGGCGTCGGTGCCCGAGCTGACCGACTTGAGCCAAGAGACCGAAGACACCCTGGCGATGTACGGCCCGGAAGTCCAAAAGAGCGGCTCGTTTGCACGCAACTGCTTGATGGCACGCCGAATGGTCGAGCGTGATGTGCGGTTCATTCAATTGTTTCATCGCGGATGGGATCACCACTCGCATTTGCCCAAGAAAATTCGCGGGCAAGCCTACGACATTGACCAACCCTGCGCCGCACTGATTCGCGATTTGCGGCAACGTGGACTGCTCGATGACACGCTGGTCGTTTTCGCCGGCGAGTTCGGACGCACGACGTACTGCCAAGGCAAACTGACGCACAAGGATTACGGTCGCGATCACCATCCGCGTTGCTTCACGACTTGGATGGCCGGCGGCGGTGTCAAAGGCGGCATCGCTCACGGAGTCACCGACGACTTCAGTTACAACGTGGTCGAAAACCCGGTTCACGTCCGCGACTTCAACGCAACGATCCTGCATCAGTTGGGAATCGATCACGAACGTCTGACGTTCCCATTCTTGGGTCTGGACCAGCGTTTGACCGGCGTGGAAGAAGCCCACGTCATCCACGACATTCTGGCCTGATGCATCAGCCTGTTACGCGGAGGGTTTGACAAGTCAAAGCGAGCCGACTTAGAACTGCTTCATGGATTTCACCGCGATCGATTTTGAGACGGCAACGCGTCGTTCGGACAGTGCCTGCCAACTGGCGGCGGTTCGCGTTCGCGGCGGAGAGATCGTTGACTCAGCAAGCTGGCTCATTCGCCCGCGGCCCTTTGACTTCTCGCCTGCCAACATTCAGATCCACGGCATCACTCCGGGAATGGTGCGTGACGAATCCGAGTTCGGTGATTTGTGGCCGGAGATCCAATCCAGGCTGGGTGATGATTGCCTGATTGCTCACAACGCCAGCTTTGATCTTGGCGTCTTGATGGCTTGCCTGGAATCGCATGATCATCCCGTTCCGGACATGCAATACAGTTGCACGCGAGCGATCGCCCGGCGGACTTGGCCCCAGCAACCTCGGTTTGGTCTGAAACCACTATCGGACTGGCTGGGCATCCGATTCCGTCACCACGACGCACTCGAAGATTCCATCGCTTGTGCCAAGATCGCTTTGGCCGCGGCAGAAGATTCCGGAGCGAGCACTCTGGAAGCGCTGGAAACAAAACTCTCGCTCTCTCGGGGCAGTGCCGGTGCCTGGGGTAAAAAAGGGCCGACGGCCAGGCGTGCCTCGACCCGGCGAAAATCTTCGCCACGCCGCGCATCGACACGAACTTCCGAAGTCGCGATCGCGGGTTCGACGATGGCGACCGCAACCATGTCGAACACTTCGGTCTCAACCGCACCACCGCGGCCCTGCGGGATCAGCGACAGCGGGGTGGATCTGCAGCGATTGATGATTCGGGCTGATTTCATTCGCCCCCTGGAAGGACGAAAAGTCGTCTTCACCGGCGTGCTGACGAAACTGCAGCGGGAGGAAGCCGAAATCCTGACCTCGCGATGCGGCGGGAAGTGCCAATCCAGCGTTTCGCGAAAAACGGACTTGGTCGTCGTCGGCGAGCTCGATTCTAGGACCGTCAATGCGGGCCGAACGATGAGCTCCAAGGAGGCCACCGCTCGGCAGTTGGCGGATGAGGGAGCTGCCGTGAAAATCATGACGGAGCAGGAGTTTTTGGAAATGATCATCGCGATGTGAACATTCCTCCTACCGATGAATTTCCCGCCAATCCGGGGCCGCAAGGTGAATCCGGCCAAGAGTTCTCGGCGAATCGATTTTGATCTGATTCACGGTCCTCTGCGCCGAGGGCAAACCGTGTTATCCTTCCCGAAATTTTCACGGCAGGCGTCGTTGATTCCGGGCCCCCGCAGCCAGCGGGCTCTCAACAGAATCGCCAGCCATTCGAGACCCTCCGTCCTTTTTCGGGATCGTTTCCGTGCCGCGTCGCGACGACATCAAGAAGATTCTGCTCATTGGTAGTGGCCCGATTGTGATCGGCCAAGCTTGCGAATTTGATTACTCCGGAACGCAGGCTTGCAAAGCGTTGCGTGAAGAGGGTTATGAAGTCGTGCTGGTCAACAGCAACCCAGCGACGATCATGACCGATCCGGCGACTGCTGACTCGACTTACATCGAACCGCTGACTTGGCAGATGGTCGAAAAGGTCATCGCCAAAGAACGCCCCGATGCGCTGCTGCCGACTCTGGGCGGCCAAACGGGTCTGAACGTTGCGATGGACTTGGACGCCAACGGCGTGCTGGAGAAATACGGCGTCGAAATGATCGCCGCCAACGCCAAGGTGATCGCGAAAGCGGAAGAGCGAGAACAGTTCAAACAGGCGATGGACAAAATCGGCCTGGGCGTCTGCAAGGGCTTCACCGTCCGCACACTCGAGGACGCTCGCAAAGCGCTCGCGGAGGTCGGCTTGCCAGCCGTCGTGCGACCTTCGTTCACGATGGGCGGCAGCGGTTCAGCGATTGCCTACAACAAAGACGACTTCGACTCGTTGGTGCAAAACGGGTTGGACCAATCGCCCGTGACGGAAGTCCTGATCGAAGAATCGATCATTGGCTGGAAAGAGTACGAGATGGAAGTCATGCGTGACCGCGACGACAACGTCGTGATCATCTGCGCCATCGAGAACTTTGACCCGATGGGAGTTCACACCGGTGACTCGATCACGGTCGCCCCCGCTCAAACGCTCTCTGACAAAGAATACCAACGGATGCGTGATGCATCTTTGGCTGTCATCCGCGAGATCGGTGTCGAGACCGGCGGCAGTAACATTCAATTCGCGATCGAGCCTGGCACGGGCCGAATGATCGTGATTGAAATGAACCCGCGAGTCAGCCGCAGCTCGGCCTTGGCCAGCAAAGCGACTGGATTCCCCATCGCGAAAATCGCGGCCAAGTTGGCTGTTGGATATCGCTTGTGGGAACTTCCCAACGACATCACGCAAAAAACGAAAGCCTGCTTCGAGCCGACAATTGATTACGTCGTCACCAAGATGCCTCGTTTCGCGTTCGAGAAATTCCCAGAAGCCGACGCGACGCTGACCACGCAAATGAAGTCGGTCGGCGAAACCATGTCGATCGGTCGGACGTTCCAAGAATCGTTCCAGAAGGCCCTGCGTGGTCTGGAAGTCGGTGCGTTTGGATTCGGCAGCGACCCGAAAGACCTTTGGGGAACGGAAGATCAACCCAGCCGCGACGACATCCGCGCGAAGCTTTCGACTCCTGGTTCAGAGCGAATTTTCTACATCCGCTACGCATTCAAAGATGGAATGACCGCGGCCGAAATTCACAAGCTGACGAACATCGATCCTTGGTTCTTGGACCACCTGCAACAACTGATCGAGACCGAAGACAACCTTCGCGCCATTGGAAAACTGGATGCGATCGACGCGGACACCATGCGAGACGCCAAGCGTCGCGGTTTCTCCGATCGCCAGATCGCGACAATCACGTCGAAAAACGAATCGCAAGTCCGAGCCAAACGCTTGGAAATGGGCATTCGCCCGGTCTACAAAAGTGTTGATACGTGTGCGGCCGAATTCGAAGCCTTCACACCGTATTACTACAGCACTTACGAAACCGAAAACGAAGCACCAGCCAAGGGCGATAAGAAACGCGTCGTGATCTTGGGTGGTGGCCCCAACCGAATCGGCCAGGGCATCGAGTTCGATTATTGCTGCTGCCACGCGTCGTTCGCCCTGCAAGACATGGGCATCGAATCGATCATGGTCAACAGCAACCCGGAAACGGTCAGCACGGACTATGACACATCGGACATCTTGTTCTTCGAACCGTTGACGATCGAGGACGTCCTGAACATCTGCGACGCGATGCAGCCCGACGGTGTGATCGTTCAGTTCGGCGGACAAACCCCGCTCAACTTGGCTCGCGGATTGGAACAAGCCGGCGTGCCGATTATCGGTACCAGCGTCGACACAATCGACACCGCCGAAGATCGCGAATTGTTCAGCAGCCTGATCGACGAACTGGGCCTGCGTCAGCCGCCATCGGGCATCGCTCGCAACATGGACGAAGCTCGTGTGGAGGCCAAACGCATCGGCTATCCCGCGCTTGTCCGACCGAGTTTCGTGCTTGGCGGCCGCGCGATGGAAATCTGCTACGACCATTCCCAGTTCGCTCGCTACGTCGCCGAAGCGTTCATCGTCGCCGACGGACAACCTGTCCTGATTGACCGGTTCCTTGAAGACGCAACCGAAGTCGACGTCGACGCGATCAGCGATGGCAACGATTGCGTGATCATGGGAATCATGGAGCACATCGAAGAAGCCGGTGTTCACTCCGGCGACTCGGCTTGCTGCATCCCGCCGTTCAGCCTGACTCAACCTGTCCTCGCCGAAATTCGCGATGCGACTCGCAAACTGGCCGCGCGTTTGAACGTTGTCGGTCTGATGAACATCCAGTTCGCCGTCAAAATGGAAGGCAATCAGCCGACCCTCTATATCCTCGAAGTGAACCCTCGCGCCAGCCGCACCGTGCCGTTCGTCGCCAAAGCAACTGGCGTCCCCGTCGCAAACATCGCGACGAAGGTCATGGCCGGTCAAACTCTGAAAGAACTGAACGTCACGGAAGAACCGATTCCGCGTCACGTTTCGATCAAAGAAAGCGTGTTGCCGTTCCGGAAATTCGCCGGCGTCGACATCGTGCTTGGCCCCGAAATGCGAAGCACGGGCGAAGTCATGGGTGTCAGCGAATTGTTCTCAATCGCGTTTGCCAAAAGCCAACTGGCCGCCGGAACCGTGTTGCCTGAGTCGGGCAAGATCTTCTTGTCACTGTCCGCCAACCACAAAGAGTCGGCTGAATCACTCGGCAAGTCGTTGATCGAACTAGGGTTTGAACTCTTGGCGACCGAAGGGACAGCGGTACGGTTGGAAGCGAGCGGCATCGCCGTGACTCGGGTCAAGAAGCTTTCCGAGGGTCATCCCAACCTGATCGACTACCTCAAAAACGATGACGTGCAATTGATCTTGAACACGCCGTCTGGCAAGGGTGCTCGGACCGACGAAGGCAAGATCCGCGCCGCTGGTGTTCAGCACGGAGTGCCGTGTATCACGACTTTGGCAGCCGCCGAAGCCGCCGTGCGAGCGATGGTTGCGATGCGAGAGACTCCGATGGAAGTCGAATCGCTGCAACGTCGTTACGCACAAAACGTCTGAATCGAAATGTGAACGTTTCAGGAAACAGTCGCCCAACTACGGCTGTTTCCGTTCACAGACGATGCTTCGAGCCATTAATATGGGGGTCCCTCTCCATTCATCCAGGCGACGAAGAAATGATGCATCGATTCTGTGTTTCGTTGGCAACCTTGATCGGCACGCTGCTGTGTGGCGTATCGCTACTCGTTTCATCGCAGACCGCTTTGCCGGTCTTTGCCGCTGATCCAGTTGGTTTCAGCGATCAAGTTGGCGAGTCGGTCACGTACAAGATCAACATTCAGATCGGCATCGGCAAAGACGCTGGCAAGTACCCGGGCACGTTGACTTATCACGTCAAATCAGCCACGCCGGAATTGATTCAGCTGAACGTGACCGGCAACCTAGAAGGCACGCACTCTCGCTCGTCCTCCTTCTTTCGCAGCAGCAACGAATCGTCTCTGCCGACGCTTGAATCGGTGTCTTGCCGCGGAGCATTGCTCGGCATCACACCGCTCGGCGAAGTGGAAGTGGCCCAACGAGATGAGATGATGGGTTTGCTGCTTGGCACGATCGGCCAACTTGCGATCGCACCACTGCCGCCGCCGAACGCTGCTCCCGTGAACGCTCGAGCCGCAGACAAAGGTGCTGATGTCGCAGTGTCGTGGAATGCATCCGACACGACCACGATCGCCCGAATCAGCAGCCCCTTCGGAATGATACCCTCGTTCTCAAGTCGATCTGGAATCAACAGCAAAAAGCTCTCCATCGCAACCGAGAAGTGGAAGTACGTCGCTCATCCAGCCGTCCGAAACCGGATGAAGATCGACCACCAATACGAGTTATCCGCTCCTGAATCCGATCCGCCAATGAAGATGCAAGGCGAGGGCATTGCGTTCTTCAACATGGACGATGGCTTCTACGAACAACTGCAGATCAACCGCGTGTTGTTCCAAATCGAAGATGGAGTCGAGATCAAGGTCCCTATTTCGATCTCTCTGGTTCGCGAGACCCAGCAGGAACGCGACGCCAAGATCGCGGCGGCAAAGGAAGCCGCACTCAAACGCACGCGTCCATTCACCGATGCCGAACGCAAGCAATGGGTCCAAGCTCTCGCTCCCGGATCTTCCTCCGTGACTGCTCACCGCGCGATGTCAGAACTCAATTTTAGAAATCAACGCGAAGACCCTGTGCTTGCGCAGGCACTGCTTAAACGAGCCGAGATCTCCAGAGACAGCATGAAGTCTCACTACTATTCGGCTGCGGCACGTTACGACGAGTCTCTCAAGCAGATGGCGGAAGACCGTCGTGATTACAGCCGTGGAGTCGGGACGGTGAAACGAACCGGGAACCCAGTCACCACGGCCAGCCGCTTGGTTGTCGGCCAGATCCTGGCAAAATCACGCGAGCGGTTCAGCGGTTTCGAAGCGGTGGAAGTGAAAGAGATCCACGAGCGCAACGAAGTCTCGGTCCAGTCCGTTGGTGGACACGGCCGCGTCGAACGCGTCAACGTCTCGATGTTGCGATACCCACCCGACACGGTCGAGCAGCCTGTCGACACACGGCCCGCCCCACGAACTCGGCGTGTGGCTCCGAAACCCAAGGTTGTGGTGAATGAACCGGAAGAGATGGAAGAAGCTAATTCCGAATCTGAAATGGATGCGATCCGAACTTGGACGGACAAAACCGGGAAGTTCAAAATCGAGGCGTCGTTCTTAGCGGTCACGGACGGCAAGCTCCGCCTGAAATCCGCCGACAACAAAACCATCGAAGTCCCGCTGGCAGCACTCTCAGAAAAAGACGCAGACCTCGCCGAACGATTCCAAAAAGAATCCGAAGCCGCCGCCAATCCATTCCAAGTCGTAGCAGAATGACTCGCCGATTTAGGCCCAATGGTCAGGACGCCCGCTGTGAAGGCAATTGAAAAAGTTAAATTGACAATTGTAAATTTTAAATTGTTGGTTGAAGGGCAGCTACTTCGGGTTTTGGAGATTTGCCTTTGCCGTCACAACAGATTTCCCAATGATGTTGCACAGTTGGATGCACTCATCGAGAAGCGGTTTGATGCGGTCATCGGAAAGCATCTCCGACTTCAAAATTAGCTTGACCCAAGTTCGCGATTCACGAAGTTCCTTCAACGCGATCCCCAGCTTGTGAACAAAGTCCTTCTTGCTTTCAGCGGCACACGCTTCGGCATAGTTGGGTGCGGGCGAAGTGCCACTTCGCACCAGCTGGCCAGCGATGTGCCGCCCCAGGCGGGTCTCCGGCAACGCTTCGACCAATTTCCCGACGCGTGTCGCAAAATCCAGTAGCCGATCTTCCAAATCTTCACCACGCTGATCCATTGGGTCGCTCGCCGGCAGGAGACCAATCAAATTTACAATTTCCAATTGTCAATTTAACTTTTTCAATGACCGCAATCGGCAAGCAAAGCCATCTTCAATTTGCGTGCTGCCTCTCGCGTCTCATGGGAAGACTCCTCCGGAGTCATTGCTGCGAACTCGCCCCGGATGGGGCGTCATCAGTAGCTCGGGGTGGAAGCCCCGAGAACCGGTTTCGGAGACATGGTTCCCAGGGAACTTGACTGGCATAGAATCTAGGGCTCGCGACCGCGAAATGGGGTCGTTTTTCGTCAGCCCTTCTCGTCATCCGTCTGATTTGAATGACTTCCGATCTCACTGCCGCCACCGATTCTCCCGCCGAACCGCCGGATCGTTCGAAGTACCGTCTGTTGGTGGTCGACAATGAAGCTGCCCACGCACGAGCGATGACGGAGAGTCTGGAGAAGGTCGGCTACGTTTGCGAAGTCGCAACCAGCGGTCCCGATGCGGCCGCCCTGATCCAGCGAGAAACGTTCGACATCATCATCACGGACATGGTGATGAACGACGTCGACGGAATGAAAATCCTGGCTCTCGCCAATGAACGATTGCCGGAATGCGAAGTCGTCATGGTGACTGGGCACGCGACGGTGCCGATTGCCGTGGAAGCGATGCAGTTGGGCGCGTTCAATTTCCTCGAGAAACCAATCACGCCGAGTCGCCTGCGAGCCATCGTCGAGAAGGCCGCCGAGAACGTCGAACTGCGGCGTACGAACACCGAGTTGATGCAACGGCTCGACGAGCGATTCGGTTTCGAAGGCATCATCTACACCAGCAAAAAAATGCAGACGGTCATCGATCGTTTGCGACGCATCGCAGCCACCGACGCGACCGTGCTGATCACCGGTGAGTCTGGGACGGGCAAAGAAATGGTGGCTCAAGCCATCCACCAAAATAGCCCTCGCAAAAACAAACGCATCGTCGCACTCAACACTCGAGCTGTTTCTGAGAACTTGGTTGAAAGCGAACTGTTCGGCCATGTCAAAGGATCGTTCACCGACGCTGTCTCCGACCGAGAAGGTGCGTTCGAATACGCCAACGGTGGCTCGCTGTTTCTTGACGAAGTCGGCGACATGCCGATGAGCACCCAGATCAAGCTGCTGCGAGTGCTGGAAGAAAGCCAAATCACTCGCGTCGGTGGGAACAAGTCGATCAAGGTCAACGTTCGTTTGATCTCGGCCACCAACCGGCCACTCGAAGAAATGATCGACGCGGGAACATTCCGAAACGACCTTTACTTTCGACTCAAGGTCGTGACGATCGAGTTGCCGCCGTTGCGGGAACGCCGTGACGATGTGATCGCGCTGATGGACCATTTTCGCAAAATGTTCTTGCGGCGGCATGGCAAATCGTCTGCCCATTTCACTCCCGCGGTGACCAAGAAATTCTTTGCGTACGATTGGCCCGGCAACATCCGCCAGCTTCGAAACTTTGTCGAAACGATGGTGGTGCTGGACACCGACGGGTCGCTCGACGAAGACGATTTGCCGCCGGAGTTGATCGACGACGCACCTCAAGAGGGCGAAGAGTCGCAAGGCCCCGCTTTGATCGAAGGCAACATGAATTTCGTCGGCAGGCCGCTGGCTGAAATTGAACGCTGGGCGATCGAAGAGACGCTGAAGCTAACCGGCAACAATCGCGAAGAAGCAGCCAAAATCCTTCAAATCGGCGCTCGAACGCTCTATCGCCGACTCGACCAATACAAAAAAGATGAAGACGAAGCGGAAGCCAAATCGTAGACCTTCGTCTCGACAATTCACCGCTTCTCGACCAGCAACTTCCTGTCCTTTCAATCGCCACCGGATCCAAGAATGCAACCTTTGCCTTTCCCTTCGTTGACCCTGACCGCCGAAGCCAAACTCGACCTCGCCAAAGCAGGCGTGCTGGTCCTCGGCGTCGAACCGGCCAGCGATGCAGCGGAATCATCCGACGGCAAAGCAACCGCGAAATGCGTTGCCATCTCGGCGTTGCCGGAATCACTCGCCAAGACCGTTCAAAACGCGTGCGACTCCGGCGAAGTGAATGGCAAACCGGGTGAGCTGACCAGCTTCGCAACCGGCGACGCTCAAACACCATGGATCGTGCTTGCTGGTCTGGGCGCAAGCGACAAACGAACTCGCGGTGCCGCGATTGAACTGGGTGCCGCCGTGATTCGCAGTTTGGTCAGCAAACCTCGCCAGCAGATCACGTTCGCATTGGGCGATGGAGTCGCCGCCGACAACCACGACGCCGTCGTCGCCGGTGCGGTCTCCGGGTGCGAAGGCCAACACCTGTATCAACGCGAACCATCTGTCTCGGTTCCCGACGCGATCGCGTTCGTTGGTTACTCAGCCGAAGCCGTTTCGCGAGGCGAAAAGCTTGGCCAATCGATCAACCACACACGGCGTCTGGTTAACGAGCCACCGTCGATCATGAACCCAACCGGCTTCGCTCAATACGCTGAAAAGATCGCCAGCGATTGCGGACTGAAGTGCGAAGTCTGGGATGAGAAAAAACTGGAAGCTGAAAATTGCCGAGCCATCTTGGCGGTCGGTCGAGCATCCACCAGCCCACCGCGTTTGGTGATGCTGCGTCACGACGGCGGTGGCGATGAAGCCCCGCTCGTGATCGTCGGCAAAGGCGTCACGTTCGATTCCGGTGGATTGTCACTCAAACCCAGCGACGGGATGGTCGACATGAAGTGCGACATGGCGGGTGCCGCGACCGTCGTTGGTGTGATGAACGCACTTGCGAAACTGAAGGTGCCACGCAACGTCATCGGACTGTGTGGGCTCGCTGAAAACATGGTCAGTGGCGACAGCTACAAACTCGGCGACGTGATCGAAACCCGCAGCGGCAAGACTATCGAGATCCTCAACACCGACGCCGAAGGTCGCGTCGTATTGGCTGACACCCTGGACGTTGCCGTGCAACAAAACCCCCAAGCGATTGTTGACCTCGCCACGCTCACCGGTGCTTGCATGGTTGCCCTCGGAATCGACGTGGCCGGGTTGATGACCAACGACCAAGCCCTTTGCGACGCGGTTCAAAGTGCTGCGGAATCCGAGTGCGAACCTGTTTGGCAATTGCCGATGTTCTCGCTGTACGACGACAAAGTCAAAAGCAAAGTGGCCGACATCAAGAACGTCGGCGAAGGTCGCTGGGGCGGCGCGATCACCGCCGCGAAATTCCTGGAGAACTTTGTCGCCGACGTCCCTTGGGTTCACATCGACATCGCTGGCCCAGCCTTCGTTGACTCGCCCAAGCCTCATCGTGACGCAGGTGCCACCGGCGTGATGGTACGAAGCCTCGTCCGCTGGATCGAAAACGCATCGTAAGCAGCCATCGAGCCTACCCCGTAGCCGGATTCGCCAAGAATTCGGTTCACGATGCTCGTAGGCCATGTCTCACATGGCACCCACGCCGATGCTTTGGAACAAAGCGAGGCGTCATCGAACCGCTTTCGCGAGAACAACGTTCACCGACCAAGAACGATCGCCAGGTGAAACCTGGCCTACAGCAGTTTCGCGTTGCATAACGCGAATTTTCGCGGGACCGAAAGACTTAGCGGTGCGGCGCAAGCCGCCCGGTGAGAAACCGGAGGGCTCTCGCCCTTCCGCGACTTCCTTTCACGCATTCCGCTGCCCTATCAAGCAATCAACGACTCGATCACCTTGCCGCCGAACTGGCTGAGCTGCTTGAATCGGCCGGCGTGATAGTACGTCAGCTTGTTGTCATCGAGCCCCAACAACCGCAGCAACGTGACATGGAAGTCGCGAACGGGCCGCACCTCTTCGACCGCCGTCATCCCAGTCTCATCGGTTGCGCCGATCGTGTGCCCCGCGTTGACGCCTCCGCCGGCCATCCAAATCGTCATCGCGTTGGCGTTGTGATCGCGTCCGTACGCGGTCCCGCCGCGGACGCCGTTGTCGGGTGAGCGTCCGAATTCGCCACACCACACGACCAAGGTGCTCTCGAGCAATCCGCGTTGCTTCAAATCTTGAATCAAGGCTGCAATCGGTTGGTCGACACCTCGCACCAAATTCCCGTGAGCCCGTTCGATGTAATCATGGCTGTCCCAGGTTCCGTTGTACAACTGGACGAATCGCACCCCCTTCTCGACCATCTTGCGAGCCAACAAACACTTGCGTCCAAAAGCATCGGTGGCATCGTTCCCGATCCCATACATAGCGAACGTTTCCTTCGTCTCGCCGGAAAGGTCCATTGCTTCGGGAACTTCCGTCTGCATCCGAAACGCCAACTCGTAACTCTCCAAACGCGCAGACAATTCATCATGCTCGGGATGCTTGGCAGCATGTCGCTGATTCATCCGCGAAAGCAGGTCCAGATTCAATCGCTGCCTCGTTCGGCTGACTCCAACCGGTGGTTGCAGGTCCAAAATGGGTGACCCTTTGGCTCGCAGAGGCGTGCCTTGATAGAACGCTGGCAGATAACCATTGCTCCAATTCGCCGCTCCGCCTTGTGGGTACGAAACCTCTGGCAACACGATGAACCCAGGCAGACTCTGGTTTTCAGAACCCAGCCCATAAGTCACCCAAGCCCCGATGCCGGGATCGCCGCCGAAACGATTGCCGCAGTTCATTTGATACATCGCGGTGGGATGATTGACACTGTCGACTTGGCATCCACGGTAGAAACAAAGCTCGTCCGCGACCTTTGGCAGATGCGACCAGTTGTCCGCCATCGGCGCACCGCTCTCGCCGTGCCTCGAATAAGAAAAGGGGCTTTGAACGAAGTAACGTTTGCCGCTTTCCATTGCGGATTTCTGTTGCCCTTGGCGAACAAACTCCTGCAAGTGCAACTGGTTGAGTTTGGGCTTGGGATCGAACGTGTCGATGTGCGACGGCCCACCTTCCATCATCAAGAAAATGCAGTTCTTCGCCTTGGCTGGAACGTGGCCGGGCTTCGGCTGCATCGGTGCAGCTTGGCTGTCCTGATCGCGTGTGGCGTCCGCGGAGGCTTCGTCCGCCAACATCGATGCCAGCGCAATTCCGCCCAGCGACGTTCCCATCCGAAACAAACTTTCGCGTCGTGGCATCACAAACATCACATCCACCTCATCAAGGACGAACCACGCCGAATAACATCAATACACATAGACAAACTCGTTGCAGTTCAGCAGCACCAAACAAACGTCCGCCAACGCCCACGTGTGGCGATCCACATCGGCCGGTTGCAAATCGGGTTGAAAGTCCACATTGGCGTGCAAGCGTTCAACAAACTCAAACTTCTCGCCCGTGTTCTCTTCCACCGCTTTGCGAACCACTTCCATAGGCGGCCGGGAACATTCGGGTGGCGACTCCGGAAGAATCTCTTGCACGCGAGACCAGTGTTCCAGCATCTCAATCATTTCTTCGCTCGAAGGCGATCGAGACAACACCAGTTCAAAACACCGGGTGATCGCGTCCTCATCTGATTCCGTTTCGCGACGCACCCGATCCGCCAGCGCCAAAGCACGAGAGTGCGTGCTTTGCCCATTGAAGAGGCTGAAGACTTGGGGCGTGACCGTCGATGCAGAACGTCGCTCACAGGAGAAATCGGGCGACGGCACATTGAACACCTCCAGGAACGGGTCAATCAATCCGCGAAGCTTCAACACATAAATGGATCGCCGATTCCGGTCTTCGGGTTTGGGATTGGGAACCCAAGCGGCGGCGAACGTCCCCATGACTTGCCGAGGCTGCAAAGCAACCTCCTGATTGACCTCGGGACGACATGGGATGCCGCCCAACACCGGGTTCAGTTCTCCGGTCACGGCCAACATCGAATCCCGCAATTCTTCGGCACTCAGCCGTCGCGGCTTGAACCCTTGATAGGGCTGAGTCGATACGTTGGAACTGGAACGACAATACACGTCTGAGTTCATGATCCGGCGATGCATCGCTTTGATCGACCAGTTCTCTTCCACCAGTGTGGCCGCCAACCAATCCAGTAGCTCTGGATGCGTCGGCGGTTTTCCCGTTGCGCCAAAGTTGTTGGCGTTGCCCGCGATGGCGTCTCCGAAATGCCATTGCCACAAACGATTGACGATCACGCGAGACGTCAAAGGGTTTTCGGATGCCGCCACCCAATTCGCGAATGCGACGCGGCGTCCTTCGATGGCAACCGGAATCTCCGCCGAGACTTGGTTCTCAATCACGCTCAGCACGCCTGGCGAAACCGCTTCGCCGGCCGAAAAGGGATCACCGCCAGTCAAGATCACGCTGGATTCCAGCTCTCCCTTCGTCCACCGATCCTTTGGCATTCGAATCGGACTCATGACCGAAGTTCGCGAAACGGTTCGTCCGCTGTAGACAGCCAAAGCATACGGCTGGTAGCGATCTTGTTCCCAACGCAAACGTTGCAGTCCCTTTCGTGCGACGCGTTCCTTCCCAAATTGCTCCGGCGTGAACCCGACCAACTTGGGCGGGTAGTCGCTCTCAGGAACTCCCTCCGCTTGCATCGCATTGCGAGCGGATGTGAACAGCGATTTCACTTTCCCCTTGGATCGCAAACGTTTCAGTTCCTCGTTCCATGCAGCCGGGTCCTTGCCGTTTTCCTGAAACCAAATTTGCGAGTTGTCCAAGAGCACTTGTTCGATTTCCTCAAGCGTCCGCACGTGAATCTGCTTCGAGCGATCGAGATAGCGTTTCTCATCAAAGCCAGCCCGGTTCTCGCCGCCTAAGAAATCAGCCTTTCGTTCGGCGAGCTGTGTCGTCGCAAAAACAGCTTGGACGGAATAATAATCCCGCGTGGGAATTGGGTCGAACTTGTGATCGTGACAGCGGGCGCACTGCAAGGAATGCCCCAAGAACGTTTCACCGACGCTGTTGGTCACGTCGTCGAGGAATCGTTGACGAGCCACCTTGGCGACCTCCATCGAAGTCAACTCCCATGGACCCATCCGCAAAAAACCGGTGGCGATCAAACACTCGGGATCGTTGGGATCGATCTCGTCGCCCGCGATCTGTTCTCGGATGAATTGGTCGTACGGCTTGTCTTCGTTGAAGGAGCGGATGACGTAGTCGCGATACCGCCACGCGTTCCCTCGTTCGAAATCATTCGCGAATCCGGAGGAGTCGGCGTAGCGCACGACATCCAACCAATGCTGAGCCATCCGCTCGCCGTAGTGAGGTGAATGCAGCAATCGCTCGACCAACTTTTCAAATGCCTCATGGTCGTCAGCCGGGTCTTGGAGAAAACGTTCCACCTCCGAAGGCGTCGGCGGCAATCCGGTCAAGTCATAGGTGGCTCGGCGAATGAGGGTTCGACGATCGGCACGCGGTGCCAGGTCGGTCCCGTCAGCCAAGCCGTCTTCGATCAAGACATCGATCGGATTTCGATCCGTGGTTACTTCAGGTTTCTGCACCGGTTGATAGGCCCACAATCCGGCTGGGTCATATTTCCGGTTCGTCCAATGTTCATCGAGCCCACCGGAGGTTGCGACGGCGATGCCATCTTCGGCGGACCATTCGCTTTCATAGGCCGCTTGGATCTCGGCCACGCGATCCTCGTCCGGCCAAACCGCACCGGACGCAATCCAGTCTCGCAGCCATTCCAGTTGCTGCTCTGAAAGTTGCTCGGCTTCCTTGGGTGGCATCTCCGACCAATCACCGCTGCTTCGGGTCGAGGCCAGATACAAAGGGCTGTGTTCCGGCTTACCAGGAACAACCGCGGCTTCCCCGCTGTCGCCGCCAGCTTTCAACCCAGCAAACGATCGCAGGTCCAACGAGCCTTCGATCAACTCCGGGTCCTGCCCGTGACACCCCAAACACTTTTCGCGAAGCAGCGGTGCCACCCGGCGAACGAACAACGCTTCGGATTCCGACACACGGGACGATTCTGCGATGTCATCGGCAAACACGTGGCCACCCAACAAGATCGTCAGCAACAACAGCGGCAGCGGTTTCCTGATGGTCGTCAGAATGCGAACTCGCATGTAATTGTGGGCCACGGGTGAATGAATCCTTCGCGTCCTGCCAGACGCATCGGGTTTGAGTTTGGGAGGTCAACCGAACCCAACCAGGGTAACCCATGCTGACACCTGATGCTCTATGGAGCCCCGTTCAACCGACGAAAAGGCCACTGAAAAACTGGCCCCATCCGACGCTTCGTAAGTTCTGTCCCACACACACGATCGGTCAGACGAGCAAACCACTTTCGCGATTCCAGCGTCACTTTGGCATCACGTTCAAACGACAAGTCCGCCTCGGGGAATACGATGGTTGACCTCGATTGCAATTGTCCCCACACCATTCCGATCATCAGCCACTCCATGCACCATCGAATCTGGATCCTCCTCGCCGCCTGCCTGACAACTTGCTCTCCTGCATGGGCTCAAACCGCGAAAGAGTCTCGCCCCAACGTGATCTTGGTTGTGACCGATGACCAGGGTTACGGCGACATGTCATGCCACGGCAACCCTTGGCTCAACACACCCAATCTGGATCGGCTCGCGACGCAAAGCGTGCGACTGGAAAACTTCCATGTCGATCCGGTTTGCACGCCCTCTCGAGCCGCATTGATTACGGGCCGCTACTGCACGCGAGTGGGTGCGTGGGCGGTCACCGAAGGCCGCCAGTTGCTCAATCCCGACGAAACAACCATGGCCGAAATTTTTCGCGACTCGGGATATCGGACCGGCCTGTTCGGCAAGTGGCATCTGGGTGACCCACCACCATTTGCACCTCGCGAACGAGGTTTTGAAACCGTGGTTCGTCACATGGCGGGCGGCGCAGACGAGATCGGAAACCCGACCGGCAATGATTACTTCGACGACACGTATTACCGAAATGGAACGCCAGAATCGTTCGACGGGTACTGCACCGACATCTGGTTCAAGGAAGTGATGGACTTCATCCAGCAGGATTCCGAACAACCATTCTTCATTTACCTTCCCACCAATGCGATGCACAGTCCGTACCTGGTGGCAGATCGTTATTCTGATCCATTCGAGCAACAGGGCATCGACCCCAAGCGTGCCGCGTTCTATGGGATGATTCAAAATTTTGACGAGAACCTTGGCCGACTGTTGAAGAAGCTCGAACAAGACAACCTGCGCGACAACACGTTGCTGGTTTTCATGAGCGACAATGGAACGGCGCAAGGAGCCAGCGAACAAAATCGCAAGGACGGATTCAACGCGGGCATGCGAGGTAAGAAGGGCTCGGTCTACGAAGGCGGGCACCGTGTTCCCTGTTTCGCAAGCTGGCCTGCAAAGTGGGACGGCAATCGCCGAGTCCACCAATTGACTTGCCATCGTGACTGGTTGCCGACCCTGATCGATCTTTGTGACCTGAAGCGACCAAGCGATGTTTCCTTCGACGGGAATTCGATGGCAGGACTGTTCGGTGGCTCCTCCAGGCAGTTGCCTGAACGAACCCTGATCATTGAACGTCAATCGGACAACGTCGTCTCGGCAACGAAGACGCAGGGCAGGGCACAGCCACCTTTTGCCGTGCTGACAGACCAATGGCGATTGGTTCGCGACGAACTGTACGACATTCGAAACGATCCCGGGCAATTCAAGAACATCGCCGCCGAGCATCCTGAGGTGGTGCGTGAACTGCGTGCTGCGTATGACGCCTACTTTGAGGACGTTCACGGAAGCCGCAAGGACGTGGTTCGGTTCATCGTCGGCAAGGACACCACGCCCACACTGATCACGGTCCGAGACTGGCATCCGACCGAAGGGAGAGTGATTTGGAAACCGTCTCAATTGCCGGACAACGATCTGCTGATCAACGGTTTCTGGGAAATTGAAGTCGCGGAAGCGGGGCGATACAGCATTGAGCTACGACGATTCCCCGATGACGCGTTGGCTCCCATCCAAGCCGACCAGGCTCGCCTTCGCGTGGGTTCGATCGAGCAAACCCAAACGCTGAAGCCGGAAGATTCATCCGTCACCTTCGAGATCGACCTCGCCGCTGGTCCGCATCGACTGCAGACCTGGTTGCGTGACGCGGCCAGTCAGAAAATTCGCGGGGCATACTTTGTGGAATTCACACGCATCGAGCCGAGCGAAGTGTCTCCGCGTCGATGAACGCAAGAGCGCGGAGTTGACGTCTGTTTTCGCCGGGCTTGGAAGCCCAGCGTACTGTTCTCGCTCGCGCCGGGCTTGGAAGCCCGGCGTACACTCTCCCACTCTCCCACTCTCCCACTCTCCCACTCTCCCACTCTCCCACTCTCCCACTCTCCCACTCTCCCACTCCCCCACTCCCCCACTCCCCCACTCCCCCACTCCCCATGCACCTGGCCCCCACCTTCTCATTTCATTCCATCCACACCCAACGCAGCAACCGCGTGTGGATGCTCGCAACACTCTTCCTATGCATTGCCATACACGCAACTTCGGCCAACGCAGAACCTCAGGCGAAGCCTTCCCAACCCAACGTGCTGTTCATCGCCGTCGACGACTTGGCATCGACGCTGGGTTGCTACGGCGATGTGGTAGCCAAGACACCCAACATCGACCGATTGGCGGCGATGGGAACCTGTTTCCGCCGAGCGTACAACCAACTGCCGCTTTGCAATCCCACGCGAGCGTCGGTGATGACCGGACTGCGTCCCGATCAAATCAAAGTCTACGACCTCGACCGACATTTTCGCGATGAAGTTCCGAACGTCGTCACGTTGTCGCAAGCATTCCAGCAGGCCGGTTACTTCGCCGCTCGAGTCGGCAAGATCTATCACTACAACGTGCCGGCCTCGATCGGAACGGACGGCTTTGATGACCCGCCATCGTGGAACCAAACGGTCAATCCGAAGGGGCGTGACAAGGACGAAGAACACCTCATCTTCAATGCCGAACCGCACCGGAAGATCAGTGGTGCACTCAGTTGGTTTGCGGCTGATGGCGAAGACAAAGAACAGACCGATGGCATGATCGCGACGGAAGCTATCCGCATCATGCGAGAAAAGAAAGACGAACCATTCTTCTTGGGTGTCGGTTTCTTTCGACCACACACGCCCTATGTCGCACCGAAAAAGTACTTCGACATGTACCCGCTGGAGTCATTGCGATTGCCGTACGCTCCCGCTGGTGATCGCGAAGACATTCCCACGGCGGCGTTCGCTCACAATTGTCCGGTTCCCAACTATGGCCTCGATGAACCAACGCTGTTAAAAGCGACCCAGGCTTACTACGCGTGCGTTTCGTTTGTCGACGCTCAAGTCGGACGCTTGCTCGCGGCTCTCGAGGATTTGGAACTGGCCGACAACACAATCGTGGTTTTCTGGAGCGATCACGGTTACCACCTTGGGGAACACAACGGAGTCTGGCAGAAGCGAACGCTGTTCGAAGAAGGAGCCCAATCACCGCTGATCATTCGCGATCCATCGCAAACGGGACACGGGTCCTGCAATCGGATTGTCGAGTTCGTGGACATCTACCCGACGCTCACCGATTTGGCGGGGATTGAGTCACCGAGCGGATTGGCCGGTCGCAGCTTGAAACCTTTGCTGAACGATCCGGTCGCCCAGTGGAACGGCACGGCGATCACGCAGGTCTTGCGTCCCGCGGACGATCGATTGCCCGAGCAAGTGATGGGATGCAGCATTCGCACGCATCGCTACCGATACACCGAGTGGGCTGAAGGCCGGCACGGGGTCGAGCTGTACGACCACCAAAGCGATCCGAACGAATTCGAGAACCTGGCCGAGGATTCGGATGAGCGGGCCCTTGCCGTCATCCGGCGATTGCGTCCGTTGCTGCGAGCCAAAGCGTCGGGTGAGATCCCGACGGTTCCGGTCAATCCGGCTCGGTTGTAGAGAGCATCGAGGCAGATATCGCCGGGCTTGGAAGCCTTTTTATACCCCACAACTTTTCCTTGCCTTTTGCCGCGTCCGTGCGAAGATTTTCCGAATTGGATTTTCATCGCACGGAGGTTGCACGGATGGTGGTCGAATGGGTACGGCAGGAGTTTCAATCGTTGGACCTGGGCCACAAGCGGCGGGTCGA